>JANXER010000004.1:49337-63335 GCA_025057955.1 Candidatus Methanomethylicaceae archaeon
GCTCTACAATAGTAGCAGGAATTTTATAGCCTTTATCAGTTGAATTTACATAAGGGTTTTTCATAAATTAAGTTTCAAGGAAAACTTGATCCTCTACTATTTTTACTCTATATAGCTTC
Organism: Candidatus Methanomethylicaceae archaeon; assembly: GCA_025057955.1. Taxonomy (GTDB): domain Archaea; phylum Thermoproteota; class Methanomethylicia; order Methanomethylicales; family Methanomethylicaceae; genus JANXER01. The sequence goes on from JANXER010000004.1 coordinate 49,457, forward strand.
AATGGCTTCTGTGTAGGACCATCCAATGCCCTTCCATCCTTGAGGCTGAATATAGCACCATGACAAGTACATACAATTCTTCCATCCTCGAAAATTTTTCCATAATAGGAAAGCCTGCAGCCAGCATGTGGACATCTATTCTCCATAACATAGAAGCCATCCTTCAATCTTATGAGCAAAATCTCATTGTCATTTAATTTAAATTTCCTTCTCTCACCAATCCTTAAATCGTTAATATTACATAATTTAATTTTAATCACCCCTTATAATGAATGCATTTCTTCAGGCCAAGCCTAGAAGCCTCAAGCAATCCCTCGCTTAGAGTGGGATGAGGATGAACTACTTCAGATAAATCTTCTAAAGACATTGAATTGAACAAAGCTAATGAAGCCTCGCCTATTAGCTCTGATGCATTATGACCCACTATTTGAACTCCTATAATTTTTTTAGCCTCATCATATATTATTTTTATAAAGCCCTCTGTTCTACCTAGGGTATGTAATCTTCCAAGTGCAGCCAGAGGGAATTTACTGAATCTTCCCTCACAAGAGCCAATTATTGCAATCTCAGGATCAGAATAGATTACATGTGGGAAAAATAGTTTGGGCATGGAGTTTCTCAAACCAGCTATTATTTCAGCTGTATAATAGCCCTCCTCCATTGCTTTATGAGCTAGAAATGGAAGACCAGTCACATCTCCAATGGCGAAAATTCCGCTAATATTCGTTCTCATACTTTCATCAACTTTTATGAAACCTTTTTCATTCAACTTTAAATCAACAAGCTCTAAGCCATTAGTATTTGGGCGCCGTCCTACTGCTAATAATACATAATCTCCTTTTACATAATCTCCATTGCTTAATTTTATCTTCAATTTATCATTAAAATATTCACAGTTTTCAGCTTTAGTATTCAGAAGAATTTTTACACCAGCTCTTCTAAGGGATAATTCAACTACATGAACCAAATCCTTGGGAAAGCCTGGAAGAAGCTGATCCATCATTTCAATTATTGTAACTTCTGAGCCCAAGTATGAAAAAGCAGTTGCCATTTCAACGCCTATAGCTCCTCCTCCCAATATTATGAGGCTCTTGGGAAACTCAGCTATGTTAAATATATCATCTGAGGTGAAAATCTTTCTTGAATTCGGCTGTATTGAAGGAATGGATAGAGGTATGGAGCCGCTTGCAATTACTATGTTCTCTGCTTCCAATTTTTCATTTTTCACGGAAATCTCATGAGAAGATATTAATGAAGCCCTTCCTTTAATCAATTCTATTTTATAACTTTTGAATAAATATTCTATTCCAGATCTTAGTTTTGATACCATTTGATTAATCCAAGCCTTGGTTTTTTCAAAGTTTAAATTGAATTCTGAAACTGAAATTCCAAAGCTTTCACCGTTTTTTATTTCCCTTGCAATGAGAGCAGCATGTAGTAATGCCTTTGTTGGAATGCAACCTCTATTCAAGCAAGTTCCACCGACATCCCTTTCCTCAATAACTGCAACCCTCTTTCCCAATTGGGATAGCCTTATTGCACATACATAACCACCAGGACCAGAGCCTATTACTATAACATCATATTTCATAAGTTCTCTCCCATTTTCACAATTTTTAAACCATTTATCTTAGCATATACTTCAAGCTCTTGACCTATGCCAGATCCCTCTATTAGAAATCTATTGGTTGTTTTTACAATGCTCCCCTCGAGCTTTATGGCCTTGTTTTTCATTACATTAAGTCCTCTGTACTTAATGTTGGATTTAATAAGGTTGTAAATTGGCTCTGAAACCTCCACAAGATTATTTGAATATATTACAACTTCATCCTCATTTCTGAAACACGCTTTCAATTCTTCCTTAAGTTTTTGATCTATAGTGATTTCATTAACTTCCTCCATGGCGTCCTCTATAATCTTCTTAAGGGATTTTCTTGGCAAACTTTCACCCTATTAATTTCTCAATTCTTAAAACAGCTTCCTTCAAGTTTTCCATGGAGTTTGCGTAGGATATTCTTATGTTTTTATTATATCCGCCAAAGATGCTGCCAGGCGTAGTGCTTATGGCCAGCTTTTCTAGTAGCATATCGCAAAATTCATCGGAGTTCATTCCACTTGATGATATATCTGGAAATATATAAAATGCCCCATTAGGTTTATGTATCTTAAACCATGATAACTTCTCTAATGCACTACAAATATAATCTCTTCTTCTTTTGAACTCCTCAATCATTGGTTTTACTGGTGTATTTGGATTTAAAGCCTCTATGCCTGCCATTTGAACAAAGGATGCTGCACAGCTTGCGGAGTGTTGCTGAAGCTTATTTATTGCTGAGGCAATTGGCTTGGGTGCAGCTATATAGCCAAGCCTCCAACCAGTCATAGCATAAGTTTTTGAGAAGCCATTTACAGTTAATGTTATTTCTTCCATGCCAGGAATTGAGCCTATGCTAATATGCTCTCCTTCATATATTAATTTCTCATAGATTTCATCCGAGAGAACGAATATTTTTGAATCCATGGCAATTTCAGCTAGAGCCTTAATCTCATTCCTATTCATTACATATCCCGTTGGATTGTTGGGAGAATTTATTATTATGAGCTTTGTTCTATCGTTTATAGCCTCCTTTATTCCTTCAATATTTAACTTGAAATAAGATGGAATTTCCCTAACCCTTCCACCAGCTAAGGAGACTATTTCCATATATGATGGCCAAGCAGGTGTTGGAATTATTACTTCATCTCCCTCATCTATTAAGGCCATTATGGCATAGAATATGGCCTGCTTTGAACCTGGTGTAACAATTATATTGTCTTTATTAACATTAAGCCCATTTTCCCCCCTCAGTTTATTTGCAATAGCCTCTCTTAGCTCAAGTATACCAGCGCTTGGAGTGTAATGAGTAAAACCATTCTCCATGGCTTTTTCAGCAGACTTAATTATATTAATTGGAGTTGGAAAATCTGGCTCACCAACATCCAATTGAATGACTTTTATTCCTTTCGCTTGTAATTCCTTGGCTTTACTCATTGCCTTTAGTGTACCGGATTCCTTGATTTGAAGCATTCTTCTAGCCAGCCTCAAATTTTCCACCATCTATAAACCTACTCTGAGGGTAAATAACTATTCCCATTCTATAGTAGCAGGTGGCTTATGAGTTATATCATAGACCACTCTTACAACCTCGGGTATTTCATTGGTTATTCTTGTGGAAATTCTCTCTAGTATTTTGTATGGTATTCTTGCAAAATTAGCAGTCATAGCCTCAGCACTCTCCACAGCCCTTATGGCAATAACATAGCCATAGGCTCTTACATCACCTTTAACTCCTGTGCTCTTCACATTTGTTAATACAGCGAAATATTGCCATAATTTATCCTTCAATTTAGTGCGCTCAATTTCCTCTCTTACAATTCTATCCGCCTTTCTAATAATATCTATTTTCTCTTCAGTGACTTCTCCTATTACTCTTACAGCCAAGCCAGGACCTGGAAAGGGCTGTCTATGGACTATTTCCCTTGGAAGCCCTAGCATTAATGCAATTTTCCTAACTTCATCCTTATACAAATCCTTAAGAGGTTCTACAATTTTTTTGAATTTTACTCTTGATGGAATTCCAGCAACATTATGATGGCTCTTTATTTTATCAGAATGCCTTCTAAATCCAGATTCTATTCTATCTGGATATATTGTGCCTTGTATTAAAAACTCCGCTCCAATCTCCTTTGAAACCTCTTCAAAAACTCTTACAAATTCCTCTCCAATTATTTTTCGCTTTAATTCTGGATCAAAAACTCCTTTAAGTTTTTCAAAAAACCTCCCCTTAGCATCTACAACTATTAAATTCATATTTTTGAATGCATTTTTAATTGATTCTATCTCTCCTTCTCTCATAAATCCATGATCTACAAGCACAGCAGTTAATCTATCACCTATGGCTCTTGAAGCAATAGCAGCAGCAACGCTTGAATCTATTCCACCACTGAGGGCAATAATGGCTTTTCCATTTCCAATTTCATTTCTAACGTCCTCAATCATTCTTTCAATCAAATTTTCCATTTTCCAATTGGCTTGACAATTACAAATACTTATGAAGTTAGTGAAAATTAAACCTCCCTTGATGGTATGAATAACCTCTGGATGCCATTGAACTCCATATATTGGCTTATTTTTATGTTTAAAAGCTGCAATTGGGCAATTCTTACTATGGGCTAAAACTTCAAACTCCTCGGGTATGGATAATACGGAATCGCTATGGCTCATCCATACTTTTTCCCTTTTACTAAGTCCGCTTAATATATCCACTGGCTTATCTATTACAACGTAAGTGGCTCCATATTCCTTACCAGGGCCAATTTTCCCTCCAAACATATGAGCTATCAATTGATGACCATAACATATACCAAGTATAGGTATATTCATTTCCAATATTTTTGGATTCAATTTAGGAGAACTTTCATTAATAACACAAGCTGGACCGCCCGATAAAATTATTCCCTTTACATTAAATGATTTTATTTCTTCAGGAGTTATATCATGAGGAACTATTTCTGAATAAACTCCCTTCTCTCTTATTCTTCTAGCAATAAGATGAGCATATTGTCCTCCAAAATCTAGGACAAGTATAGTATCATAGCTCAATTTTAATCACAAATTTTTGAAATAGCTCCTCATATTTTAATCATTTTCTTTAAGAATGTAATTATTGATTTTAATAGGGAAGGCTTTTTTTCAACTTTTAAATCATTCCAAAGCCTCATAAAATCCCTCTCCAATTCTCTTATTATTTGAATTTCATCGAATAGAATTATCGACTCTATATTATTGTTTATACCACTTTCAGTTAAATTTGCTGAACCACATATGGCATATTTTCCATCCATTATGTAAATTTTGGCATGAAGAGTTCCATATTTCAGCTTTATGGTCAACAATTCAATGGATGATCTATCAAGTATAGAAATGGCCTCTCTATTTCTTTCATCATCCATTGTTATTATCTTAATACTTACACCCTTATTGGAAAGTTGAGAGAGCCTTTTGGCATAGGAATTGGAAATCCATGGACTACAAATCCAAACATAATCCTTAGCAGAAAATATATGTTCATCGATGATGCTTCCCATTCCTCTTCCAATATAGCTCTTCACAAAAATTAATATTCAGCATTATTTAATAAACTAGTCATATGAAGTTTCCAATGGAGCTATTGGAAGAGCTTGAGAAAAGATACTCAAAATATTGGTGGAAGGATAATAAAGAATTGAATTATAATGAGATTGTCTCAGATCCCTTCAAGAACTTAATATTCACAATACTTTCGCAGAATACTGCGAATTATAATACTAAAAGAGCTTATATTGCGCTTAAGAATCGATACTCCATTGATCCCTTCACTCTTAGCAAAGCCGATTCACATGAATTAAGTCAAGTAATAAAGCCAGGGGGACTTCATAATATAAAATCTAGGAGGATTATTGAAGTTTCTAAATATATTGTTGAAAAATATGATGGAGATATCAAAAAGCTTCTTTCTCAGGAGGACGTAAGGGAAAAACTTAAGGAAATAAAGGGCATAGGGGATAAAACTGCTGATGTAATAATGAGCAGTTTATTTGGACATAAAAAATATTTCGTTGTAGACACTCATATGATGAGGGTTGCAAAGAGGCTTGGACTTGTTAATGAGAGAGCTTCCTATAGTGAAATTCAGAAGGCTTTGAGAGAATTTCTACCACTAGAGATTAATGAGGAAAGAATAGCTGGATTATTTTGGCTTTTCGCAAAATATACTTGTGATAAGAGAAAACCAAAATGTCAAGATTGCATATTAAACTATATTTGTAAATATTATAGGGAAAAAATTTCTAAATAGATTCCTTCGAAGGAATTGCAATAGGAATTACAATAATTCCCTCTTCATCAATGCCCAATAGCTCCACTTCTCCTTTGAAGTATTTATAGGCTACATATGCAGAAATAATTGCATCCAATTCATGAATGGTTTTCTTACCAGAAAATATTAATCCCAATTTTCTTAATCCTTCAATTGCTCTTTCTAAATCCTTCTTAGGAGGGATTATATTCATAGCTTTAAATGCCCCTGTGGGGAATACTTCTATTACTTTAAATCCCATACTATTAAATTCCCTCTTTATCTTAATTCCTCTAATGGTGAGATTTTTCATAGTTGGTATATTCAGAGGTAAAACCATGAATTTTCTCCTTCTTGCTTCTAAATCACAAACTCTAAATGGACTTCCCTTTAATGAAAAGGATAGAGGAGAATCTATGGCTATAATGCTTGGATTAACTTTAGCTAATTCAAGAATTTCCTCATCAGTTTTAATTATTCCTGTATGACATTCGAAATTTTTCATTATACAAAATCCAGTAGGTCTATTGGAGGAAGCAGCTAAATCTATTCCAAGAAATATTTCCATCATTTTGATCTTTTCATCATCTCTTTAATCCTTTATAATGAAAACTGCTGCTGCTATAACTGTTGTCCATAGTCCATTTTTATCTCCTGTGGCAGATTGAGTTATATTCGTTGTCTTTATCATTAAGCCACTTGTTCTAAAGAGCTTTCTGCGCTCATCCCAAGCAGTTTGAGGATCAAAAGATATTCCCATGGATGTTGCCAACATAGTTGCCGCCAAATCTTCAGCATAATCTCCAGCCACTTCATCCGTTTGTCCAAAGGAGTGATATTCCGAGAGATAACCATGCATTCTTTTATCTGAAGGGATTGCCACACCCACAGAAGCTGCTATTAACCTATGGGGCTCATTGGTTGAATTTTTCGACATTACTGTGAAAGTGATTTCTCCAGGATTGAGCTTTTGTAATCCCTTCTCTCTTGAAATCATTTTACATCCTGGAGGTATTATACTTGAGACATTCACAAGATTACAATAGTTTATTCCTGCATCTCTAAGAGCTAATTCAAAAGACTGAAGCTGATCCTTGTGTCTTCCTACACCCTTAGTCAGAAAAAAGTACTTTGGAATCATCATAAGATTATAGCTATAACAATAATATGAATATTGCGAAATAAAAATAAATATTAGTGCTTCCTCTTAGCTTTAAAGGCGGGTGAGTGGGTCCTCCCACCCGTTCCGCCATATAAACCCCGGTGTAGGGAGGAAGATTGTTGAATGTTAAAAATCTCGTAAAAATAGCTATTACAGCCTCTATTTATACAGCACTAGTTTGGTCGCTTGCACCAATAAGCTTTGGACAAATACAAATAAGGGTTGCAAACGCTTTAATAGGTCTAGTTCCAATAATGGGAATGCCAGCTGCACTGGGAATAACCTTGGGCGTTCTCCTAGGAAATATCATGAGTCCATTAGGACCAATTGACTTATTAAGCGCCATTCCAACATTCATATCATTGATGATTTTATTAAAGTTGAAGAGGGTACTTCTTGGATTGATAATATATTCCATAATATTATCAGCTTGGGTTGGATTATTGCTTAATTATGCCTTTGGTGTACCATTCATAATAGCCTTCCCCTATCTATTAATAGGCATAGGAATTGCAACCATAGGATTGGGTTATTTATTATATTCAGTGGCAAAGAGGTTAAAATTATGAAGAGAGCGATTGTAATATTTTCAGGAGGACCGGATAGCACTACGCTTCTCTATTTAACCATGAGAAGAGGATATGAAGTTCATCCCATTACCTTCAACTATGGACAATTAGCCAAAAAGGAATTGGAGGCTGCTGAGAGAATATCGAATTTACTTGGATTAAAATTGAAGATAATTGATTTGAATTCTCTAAGGGAATTATTCCTTGGAATAACTTCACTTGTTGACGAAAGAATTCCAATTACTGAGGGATTCTCAAAGCAATTGATAGTTCCATTTAGAAATGGAATAATGTTATCAATAGCAATTGCTTATGCTCAATCGATGGGGGCGAAATATGTATTTTATGGAGCTCAAGGATCTGATGTACCATTCTATCCAGATTGTAGACCAAAGTTTATAAAAGCCTTTCAAAGGTCTGCTAGACTGGGAACTGATGATAAGCTTATTATAAGAGCACCTCTCATAAAGATGAGAAAAAGTGAAGTTATAAGGCTTGGTAGTAAGCTTGGCGTTCCATTTGAGCTCACTTGGAGCTGTTATAGGAATGGAGAGAGGCACTGTGGAATATGTGAATCATGTATTAATAGAAAGAGGGCCTTTATGGAAGCAGGTATTAGAGATCCAACAGAATACGAAATTTAAATTGTTGGAGTGGCATCGAAAGATAATTTATAATTCTATCATCAACTAAAGAACCTTTAATTATTTCTTATTATTCCTAGAATATCATAAATCCCTTTTACAAGGTATATGGCTACAATCAAGTCGCTTTTAAATGTGTTATATGCTACTGTGGCTATACAATATTGTAGTTTTTCATTTACTTTTTTACTCTTTTGAACGCTTAAGCTAACACCATTGTTAAGAAGATCATCTGGAAAATTGTTTTCATTATATTAACCTAAAAAATTTCAATGTATAATTTATGGTTTTTTAACTTGTTCCACGACCTTTAAAATTACCATCCTTGGCATGTAGTAGCTTATTGCAAGTATAGTTCCCCATGTAATAAGTATGGTAATTGATATAATGGAACCCACAGTGATCATCTCATAAATCAATATGGGAATATTTACAGGATTCGCCATTGCTGTTAAGAACGGTGGCCATGGGACAATTTCTCCATGCCACACATGCTCTATTGCGAGTAAAATTACACCGCCCCATAATAATGTATTTAGAATCCAAAGCTTTAATTTTTCAGCGAAGCTTTGCGCAGTCTTTTGTATGATTGATGTAATAATCGCTAAAACCATTGGAACTAAAAAACACGCCATTCTCTTTCCTCCGTAACACTAAATTTATATTTAGTAATACCTATATAAGCCTATTGGGAGGAGAACATGTGGCTTATCATCTTGGCTTTTTCAGCTGCAATTGTAACTTCAATATGGTATTCTAAAGCTGAAGAAGATAAGTATATGCTTAAACTTCTCTGCCTTATACTTTGGGGGGCGACAATAATGGCATTTGTTGATCACGTAATGAGCTTCCTTATGGAAGGGGGAGCATTCTTAGAATTAACTCTCGAATCCACAGTTTTAGGTTTCATTATGCTGACAATTGCCCTCATAATATGGGAAATTGTTCTATTAATCAAAGATCCAAAAGGCATACTATACAAAAAGAAAACCGTCAGCATTTTTAATTCCTTTGCCCAAAAGTGAATAATGTTGATTGTCTATCCATGAACTATTAATAGGTTGATTCCCTCATAAATTAAATGTTACAAACTCTTAGCAATTTTGATGGATCTGATTTATTTAGCTCGAAAAATTTCGAAAGCCTCTCTCTATTTTTAATAACATTATATGAATCAGCCTCAACTATTTGAAATTCCATTATTCTATTAGGATCTATAGGACAAGAAACTAATCCTGTTCTATAATGAAGACTAAATGGAGCTCTCACATCGCCATAAGGCTTCATAGAGCTCCAATCAAGTAAAATTTTATAGGCTCTTTCCTCCTTTTTTGCAACGGTTGAGGTTGTTAATCCCTTTTCAATAAAGGGCTTAAGCTTAGAAGGAGCACTTGAGCCTTTTAATCTCTCTTCAATTTTCACTTGAATTCTTTGTATTAATGCTCTATAGGCGGCAAATTTATCTAATCCATGTATTTTTGAATTATCAAGAGAGGCCCATATTTGCATACCTCTTGATCCACTGAATTTTATAGCTGGAATTACATCATATTCCATTAGAAAATTATATACTTCTTTTGTAACAAACTTTACTGCAAGGAACCCCTCCTCAGATTTCAACCCTTCACCAGCATCTAAATCAATTACAAGCCAATCAGGAGCCTTCATATCAAATCCATGAATGTAAGGTATATAATCTATGGCATGATCATTCACATATCTCATCAATTCCTCAACGCTATTTATTGAAATGAATATTGGTTTTGGTTTATATTTTGCATATCTTACAAATAGTGGTTTAATTCTTCCTATAGGATCTTCCTCATCACTAAATATCTTAACTACACTTATTGGCCTTTCCTTAAGAAATGGAAGAATATAGTCTGCTACTTTAGGATAATATTGCTTAGCAAGTAAAACCATTCTATAGGATAAATTAAGTCCATCTCCTATTATTGGAAGTTTATTTAATATTTCATTGTATCCTCTCTCTGATATGCTATATCCATTTTTATTGATATTTATTAAGCCTCTATTTGCCATTGAATTCAGTTCATTCAAAATCTCCGAATAATCAATTTTTCTATTTTCATCCCTTGAAACCTTTTCCAATATATGTTCTAAATCAATATACTTCCCTTTCTCCTTTATGGCTAATAGTAATAAAATTCTATCCTCTATGGTAGGCTTCATTTCAATATTATGAATTTGAATATTAACACTTATAGGTTTCTTTTACTCTAGTAGCAAATATCAAGGTAAATAGCATACATATGAAAGCCATTAGAAATGTGCTTTGATATGCTTGAAAATCCCTTGAGTTTTCAAGCATTAATCCCATCACATATTGAAAGAACCCTGCACCAATAAAGTTAAATAGATTTAATGAAGCTATGGCCATTCCACTTATGCTGGAATCGAAAAGCTCCTTAGATATAATCATGTAAATGTTGAAGAAGGAATAAGAAGCTCCCAATGAAAAGAATAGAATGACAAGAGAGTAAATGTTCAAGGAATTTCCGAAGAGATACATGATAAGCCAGAAAATGGTACTAATTAAAATTCCAACTATAAGATTTGGTTTTCTTCTTTTTATTTTATCAGATATGCTCCCCGATATTGGACCTAGTAAAATGAATCCTATGGCTATGAATAATAATAGCATTCCTGCCATCGTCTTATCCATATTATAAACATCCATTAAAAAGGGCCCTCCCCATAATCCTTGAAAGCTGAGAACTAATCCATATGAAAAGAAGGGTATGATTGCTAAATTTAGAAAATGCTTACATAGAAAAATTCTCCTTATATCATAAATAATGCTCCTTTCTGAGTAAAATTTTCTATCCACTACTTCCTTCACTTCAAACCATGTAATTAAAGTGAAAAGAATCATTATAATTGTTATTAAGAGAAAAGCCCCCCTCCATCCAATTTGAAGGGTTATTAAAGCCAGGGGATAGGAAGCAAAAATAGCTCCTAAATTTCCAAAGGAAGTCAATAATCCTACTAATGTAGCAATTCTATTAGGATTAAACCATATTGATATAGCCTTTATTCCAGATACATAAATCCCTCCCATTCCAAATCCTATTAGTGCTCTACCAATTATGAGCAAAGAAGGAGATGTTGCTATGGAAAATATTAATCCTCCTAAGCAAGCTATGGATGATAGGATTACTGCGGTTTTTCTAACTCCAATTCTATCAAGCATTATTCCAACAGGAATTTGTGATGCTGCATAGGGGAAAAAATACATTGATGACATTATTCCAATGAGCTCAGCACCCATGGAGAACTCCTTCATCATATCTAAAGCTATAACTGCAATTCCAACCCTATGTACTAATGCAAAAAAATATAATGAGGCTATGGATGCAAATATGATTTTGACCATCAAAAAGCTCATTTAATTTTTAAGCTATATAACTTTAACTTATTTCTCCAATGAAATTGAGTATTTTTACATTCATAATTAAAATAATTTAATATTATTTTGGAGAGTTTTATTATTTATCATTATAAGTCAGTAATATAAAATTTTTTAAATAAAAATAAGCAGCTTCATAATGGTGATATAATATGCAAGTTTTTCCCGTGGGAGAAAAAACAATAACTGAGGCAATTATAAGCAAGGGCTCCAGCTTTCTTATGGAAATTGTAGATAGTGATGTTATTGTCGTAGGAGCTGGTCCTTCTGGACTTGTTGCAGCTAAATACCTTGCTAAGTTAGGTCTGAAAACTGTGGTAATGGAGCGCAGATTGAGCTTTGGTGGAGGAATGGGTGGTGGAGGCATGCTCTTCCCTCGCATTGTAGTTCAAGAACCTGCCCATGAGATATTATTAGAAGCAGGTGTACATTTAGAATCATATTCAAAAGGTGTATGGATTGCTGATGTTGCAGAATCTATCGCTAAATTAGCAGCTTCTGCTATCGACTCTGGTGCTAAAATTTTATTGGGTGCAACTGTTGAGGATCTCATTGTAAGATCCTCAAGAGTATGTGGGGTTGTATTACAATGGTCTGCAATTCAACTTTCTGGACTTCATGTGGATCCACTTGCTATAGAGAGTCGTGCTGTAGTAGATTGCACTGGTCATGGTGCTGAAGTTGTTACCATTGCCGCCAAAAAGAATCCATTCTTCAATATAAAAGTTTTGGGCGAAGGATCAATGGATGCTGTAACAGCTGAGAAAAATATAGTAGATATAACAGGCGAAGTTTGCCCAGGGCTATGGGTTGCTGGTATGGCTGCTGCAGCTGTAAAGGGCGGACCTAGAATGGGACCAATCTTTGGTGGAATGCTATTATCTGGTAAAAAGGTTGCAGAATTAATATCAAAAAGTTTAAAGAAATAATATAAATCTTTTACTTTTTTTATAATTATGCTAAAAATGACTTTTTTAAATCTACAGCTCCAAATTCACATACTTCATGGCATACATAGCATCTTATACATTTGGATTTATTTATTACTGCTTTCCCTCTCATTGAAATAGCTCCCATTGGACAAGAGGATGCACAATTTCCACAACCAGTACATTTTTCATAATTAATTTTAACAGAGTGCATAATAATTGGCGCAAAATAGCTTAAAAGAGAGTAAGCTTTTATTATAAATGTTGATGGTAATTTAAATTTAACAATTTCAAAGGGATCTCCTAATATGGGTATATCATTATAGCTCCTTGGTCCAATTCCTCTTCTAATAGCTTCATTAATATAAGGAACTTTAGAAGGCTCCAATCCAGCCATTTTAAATGCAATCATATCAAGCGCTAAAGCATCTCTACTTACTAATATTTTATTCAATCTTATTGGAATTCCATTTGTTGGACCATTTCCTTCCATACAAACTATTGCATCCATTATATTTAAAGAAATCATGGGTTTTATTATGGAGTAAACATCTATTATTGCCATGGCCATTTTTTTAGGGGTTATGCCAACTCTATGTATATAGGCCTTTCCTGATCCTGGTATACTGCCCATGGAGATATTCTTTATGGCACCAGTCATTAAAGTTTGAGTATGAGTCTTAAGCTTTGGCACATTCACTATCTTATTTTTCAATATGGGAGTGGCAATAGCTATGGACTTCAGAATTCTTCCATTTATATTAATTCGCTTTGGCGGCTCACTTTCAAATTCTATGAATTTTGCTCCTGAATTTTCAATTACATTTAACATTCCCGTAGCTTCAAAGATTTTCCTTGCTCTTCCAGGATAAGCATTTCCAGGAGAATCTCCAACATAAATCTTACACCCTAGGTCTTTTAGGATTTCAATTATTGAGGAAACTATTCTAGGATCTGTAGTAACACCTTCATCAGATTTCCTTGAATTTATCATATTTGGCTTTATTAAGAAGGAGCTATCGTTGGGTTTCCAATCAATGAGCTTAATTGCTTTTTCTATCGCCTCTTTAACATTATTTTTAATATTTACAATGGCTACAGCGTACTTCATATGTGTTTAATTATTGTGAATTTTTATATAATAATTAGAACTTGAAAAACCTTCAAAAATCTCGGAAAAAATTGAAAAATTTAATAATAAAATCGAAAAATTAAGAGAAAGTGTTCAATATTTTTCGAGAAAATTTTATATAATATTTTATCATCTTT
>JANXER010000005.1 GCA_025057955.1 Candidatus Methanomethylicaceae archaeon
TGGTACTCTCAACAGCTCTAAATTAGTAACATTAAGTGAGACTGGTGCCAATACTGGAATATTCACAGATCACTACACATTATCTATGAGTCCAGATCAAGCATTCATAAATGGCTGGATTAGAGCATCATATGTCGATCCAGCAAGTGGTAAGAATGTAACTGTCACCGCACCATTAGTAGCAACAGATGCCTCAATTTCTGTAGATAAGACAGTAGTTAGAGCTGGAGATAAATTAACAATTACTGTAACAGACGCTGACAGGAACCTTGATTCAAAATCGAAAGATCCTGGAGTATCAATTAGTTATGAATATATAGATGACACTGGTACTAAACAGACAGGAACTTGGACTTTGACTGAGACCGATGTAAATACTGGCAGGTTCACAATATCAAGGACAATAGGTTCAGATATTAGAGTTAAACCAGGATCTACCATGACCTTCAAATATTCTGAGCTCTCACCATCTTATGTCACTGCAACAGCAGGATATCCAACAACACCAATTGAGTATACGGCTACAGCTAAAGTAGCAAGTTTCACAGGAAGGCTAACTATAGATAAAACAGAATATGGTCCTGGATCAAAGATGACTGTAACACTAGTTGATCCAGACCTTAACACTGATATTACAACAGTCCAGAGTGGTGTTCTTACATTAAGGGTCTCAGAACTTTCTGACAAACCAATTCCAATCACTGAAGAAAATGCTAGTAGCTCAGTATTCAATGGCGAATGGACATGGAATGGTGCTGCTTGGGGTCTCACTGTTGATAAATTAATCGGGAGGACTTTCCAAATATTCTATAAAGATGATGCTGATGCTACTGGAAAAGTTGCCTTCATATCAGTGATGGGAAGCATTAAGAGCTGGGATGGAGAGGTATCATTTGATAAAGCTTATTACAACCTAGGTGATATAGCAGTAATAACTATTAAAGATCCAGATGCTAATCTTGATCCAACAAAAATTGAAACAATTACTACTGTAACTGTAACATCACCAAGAGATCCAATAGGTCAAACAATTACTTGTACTGAAACTGGTGCTAATACAGGAATATTCGTTGGTAGAATACAAATAGTGGATGCATATGAAACTGGAAAGATCTTTGCTAGAGTTGGAGATACCGTTACTGCAAAGTACACTGATGAATATCCAGCAGATTATGCCACTACAGGAAAGAAGAAGACATTTACTGGAACAGCAATTGTTGGTGTGCCAATTGAGAGACCTGTGCCTGCAAGCGATGCTAAATTTGTTGATCCAACAACTGGAGCAGAGAAAGTTACAGCAAAGGTTGGAGAAACTACAATGTTACAAGCAACTGTTAGAAACGTGGATGTTGTAGATAGACCATTTACAGCAATATTCAAAGTTAAAGATGCTGCTGGTGTAACAATATTCATAAGCTGGATTACAGGAACAATTGCACCCGGTCAATCACTATCACCTGCAGTTTCATGGACTTCAACAGCGCCTGGAACTTATACCATTGAAGTATTAGTAATTAGGTCTATTGCTGAGCCAACGCCATATTCAGATCCAGTCACAAGGACTTTAACAGTAACAAGGTGATGGCAATGAAAGCAAAAATCTTTCTTCCTTTTTTCTTATTAATGCTATTAGTGGTTCCAGTTATAGCTCAAACACTAACTGTTACAACTAATGTTGATGTTTATGCTCCAGGAGAAACCATAATTGTAACTGGAAGCGCCCTTCCAAATACAGATGTGACAATTCAATTGTTCAATCCAAACAATGAACTAGTGGATATTACATATGTGAGATCAGGAGCAGACGGTAAATATGCTACTTCCTTTAGACTACCATCAGTAATGCCCATGGATAAATGGATTTTGGGAACTTATACCGTAAAAGCATTTATGGCAGGACAATCAGCCACTAAAACTATAACAGTTCAATTGAGGATTGCTGTTATTGGAAAAGTTGTTGATTCTACTGGAGCTGGAGTTCCAGATGCTACAGTTACAATAGGCACAGTCTCTGCTACAACAGGAGCAGATGGAAGCTTCACAGTGGCGCTTACAGCAGAGGGAAGATATGTGATGAAAGTGACTAAGACTGGATATTATACATATACTGCTAATGTTACTGCAGCCATAGGTACAACCAATGTTGGAACCATAACACTTACAAGCCTTGAGGATGTTATTGCAAGCCTTCAGAAGCAAGTGAGCGATTTAACTAAGCAAGTGAGCGATTTGAATTCATTAGTAATTAGATTGAATTCATCATTAGCTGCAGCCACAAGTGAAATAGCAACCCTTAAGGATCAAGTTAGAACACTTCAAGGAATAGCAACAACAGTTTCAGATCTTCAAAGGGCTGCCTCAAGCCTTGATGCAAGTGTTAAGACTTTACAAACCACAGTTACATCCCTTCAAGCTGCCATAGCACAATTGCCAGCCTTCTATGCATTAGCATTCATTGGCATAGTAATAGCTATTATAGCAATAATACTTGTATACAGGAAAATAGCTAAATAATATTTTTTCTTTTTTTAGTTAATTTCTCTTGCTTAACTTCTTAAATCCCTCTTTATTTCCAACGTATACTACATCCACCATATCCATAAATAATCCAACTTCCACTACGCCTGGAATAATTTTCAACTTTACTTCTAAATCTCTTTCAATCTTTTCAAACCTTGCATCTATTATGAAATTTCCATTATCCGTTATTATTGGGCCATCCTTTCTATCTCCTCCATCTCTAAGCACAGCCTTTCCTCCAAGCCTCTCTACAGCTTTAGCAACCTTTTTCCAAGCCATAGGTATGACTTCAATTGGAACAGCACATCTCTCTCCTAATCTTTTCACAAGCTTAGAGCTATCAACTATTACCACAAACTTTTTAGCTGAGGAATCCACTATTTTCTCTCTAGTTAAAGCCGCCCCCCCGCCTTTTATTAAATTCAATTCAGAATCCACTTCATCAGCTCCATCCACAGCTAAATCAATTTCTGGATATTCCTCTAAGCTTGTTAGCTCAATTCCATTTTCCATAGCAATATAAGCTGATTGATAGGATGTAGGTATGGCTTTTATTTTAATTCCTTCGTTTCTTATTTTCTCTCCCAATAGCCTTATGAAAATTGCCACAGTGGATCCTGTTCCTATTCCAACTATAAATCCATCCTTAATTTCATCTAGAGCAGCTTTTGCAGCATTAATTTTCTCAATCATGGAAACACCACATATATATTCTTGAAAATAATTTTGAGCTTTATGAAGAAATATACTTTATTATTTGCAATTTTCTTTTGGGGTGCATCTTTTATATTTGTTAAAATTGGGCTTGAGGAAGTTCCTCCCATAAATCTTGCTCTTTTTAGATCGGCCACAGCTCTTCCAATTCTCTTTATTATTTCTGGATTTAGAAGAATTAAGAAAGAGTTTCTTCTGCTTGGTCTCATGGGAATAACTGGTTATCATTTATTTCAAAATTTGGGAATGATGAGCACTGGAGCAGCTGAGGCTAGTATAATAATTGCATCCAATCCAATTTTCATAGCAATTTTCAGTAGATTAATATTGAAGGAGAGGATTACTATAATTGAAGCATTGGGAATTGCCTTGGCATTTTTAGGAGTATTTATAATAATATTAAGAGAGGGCATGGGAAAAGGATCTTTTATTGGAAATTTACTTTGTTTAGGCTCGGTTTTCAGTTGGGTTGGTTACTCCATATATGGAAAAATTAAGCTTAGAAATTCAAATGCAAATGAAATAACTGCTTATTCCACTCTTTTTGGAACTATTTTTCTATTGCCAATAGCAATTGTGCTTGAGGGCATAGTAATTCCAAAATCCACAATGGCATGGATTTCAATAATTGCACTGGGAATTTTTTGCTCTGGATTAGCTTATCTATTCTGGTATAAAGCGCTTGAAGATATGGATGTTTCAAAAGCAGGATTTTATTTATTTCTCATACCTGTGATATCCTCAATATTGGCTTTCTTCATATTAGGAGAGAGATTGGATTTTAAGTTTATAATAGGGGCCTTTCTTGTGATAATTGGTTTAATTCTTTCATCGAGGAGGAATTTTTGAATAAGTCTTAATAATGCCTTGATTATATATAATTATTTATAAATTATTTATAATATGATTATAATTATATTGTTATTATTAATTAATAATTAAAAATTAAGAATTATTAAAAAGCTTATTTGGAGCCCCAGAGGGGCTTTGAACCCCTGACCAACGGTTTACGAGACCGTCGCTCTACCGGGCTGAGCTACTGGGGCCTTCAAAATTCTTTGAAATAATTTTAAATAAATTCTTTTCCAAAATATGCTTTTATTTTCCAAAGGAAAATCATAATATATGCGAGTATCAGATCTCGGTGAGAGAAAAATCATAGATCTCATATGGTCTATAATGGAAAGGGATGGACATCTATTAAATCAAATAATGCCCCCTCCCGATGATGCATCTGCTATAGCCATGGATGATAAATATTTTATTCTTAAAACAGATATGTTTGTAAAAATGACTGATGCTCCTAAGGGTATGAAGCCGGAGCACATGGGCTCAAAGGTTGTTACAATGAATGTAAGCGATCTTGCAGCAAAAGGAGCTAGACCAATAGCATTAATGCTCTCTCTGGGCTTACCCAAGAGATATTCCATTAAAGATCTTGAAAGGCTTATAGCTGGAATAAGTAGAAAAGCTAAAGATTATGGCATTAAAGTATTGGGAGGGGATGTTGGAGAGGCTAAGGATTTAATAATATGTGGATTTTTGCTTGGAATTACCAAAAGGCTTATTAAAAGATCAGGGGCTTCTCCAGGAGATGTTATAGCTACTACTGGAAGCTTTGGAGATACTGCTGCTGCATATAAGATATTATTGGAAGGATATAAAGCTCCAAGAAAATTGAGAAAAGCCCTCTGTGAAAAAGTTTACAATCCAATAGCAAGATTAGACTTGGGAATTGCATTAGCAGAATCTGGAGTTGTAACCTCAAGCATGGATTCAAGCGATGGATTGGCATTTACATTAAATGAGCTTTCAAAATCAAATAATCTATGCTTTAAAATATTTGATATTCCTATATCAAATGAAGCCATGGAGTTTGCTCATCTCCACTCCTTAAATCCAATGGATCTTGCGCTTTATGGAGGAGAGGAGTATGAGCTTATTCTCACAATAAAAAGGGATGAATGGAATAGAGCTATGGAGATTGCTAAAGGAATTGGATGTAATTTAATAAAAATTGGTGAAGTTGAAGCTGGAAGAGGTGTTGTATTAATAAAAGGTAATAGAGAAATCGTAATTCCATCTAAGGGATGGGAGCATTTGAAGCCATGAGAGCTTTAATAATAGATGGATATACTGATGAACCTGCGGGATTAGGAGTTCCTCCATATATAGATGTTTATCCTAGATATATTGCAGGAGCCATTTGGAGCTTTAATCCTCATGCAGAAATAATTTATATGACAATAGATGCTGTTAGAAGAGATTTAAATAAATTGAAGCAAATATCCTCTAAATGTGAAATTTCAATATTAATTGCTGGTGTTACAGTTCCAGGAAAGTATCTAGGCGGAAATCCCGCTGGTTTAAAGGATGTTATGAAGCTTCCAATATATTTGAAATCCAAGCATACCATATTTTGTGGTCCTGCTGCTAGGTTTGGTTTTGCAAAGGGAGGAGGTAGCATAGCACATATTCCAAAGGAGTTGAATTCAATATATGATTTTGTAATAGAAGGAGATTCAGAAGTTGTAATATATGAGCTATTGAAGAATAATTTTTATGGCGTGGATTTAAACCTCATTAGAGATTCCTCTGATTCCATAAATGAATATGCCATAAGAGGAGCTAAAATAATACAACAGCATCCCTATTATCCTGATGGATTAATTTGTGAAATAGAGACCTTTAGAGGTTGTCCAAGATCTATTACAGGAGGATGTTCATTTTGCATAGAGCCATTATATGGAATTCCAGATTTTAGAAGCATAGATGGCATTGTTAAAGAGATTGAAGCCTTAAGCTTTTTTGGAGCTAAAAACTTCAGATTGGGAAGACAGCCAGATATTCTAATATATGGAAGCGAGGATTATTGTCCCTCTCCATCAATAATGGAAAAATTATTCTCCTCCATAAGGGCTGTTGCCTCAAACCTTAAAGTTCTACATATAGATAATGTAAATCCCTCCACTATATATGCTCATCCTGAGGAATCAGAAAAAGTTCTTAAAATTATAGTGAAATATCATACCCCAGGGGATGTAGCAGCCCTTGGAATAGAATCAGTGGATGAAGAAGTAATAAAGAGAAATAATCTTAAAATCGATCCAGAGGGGGCAATGTTCGCCATAGAGCTTATAAATAAAATAGGCTCTGAAAGAGGGGAAAATGGCCTACCGCATTTATTGCCAGGGGTGAACTTTGTATATGGGCTTGCTGGTGAAACAGAGAAAACATTTGAGAGAAACTTTGAATTTATGAGGGAAGTATTGAATAGAGGATTAATGGTTAGAAGAATAAACCTCAGACAAGTGATGATTCTTCCATATACTAGAATGCGGTCCATTGGAAGCTATTTAGTTAAAAAGCATAGGAGATTATTTCTAGAGCATAAAAATAAAATGAGAAGAGAAATCGATCTTCCAATGATGAAAAGAATTTTGCCTGAATATACTGTAATGAAAGATGTGAGAACTGAGGCCATAGAGGGAAATATAACTTGGGCTAGACAAATAGGCTCTTATCCAATATTGGTTGGAATACCCAGAAGAATTACCTTGGGAATTTTTTTAGATGTTTTGGTTTTAACTCATGGTCCTAGATCAGTAAGCGCCATTCCCATACCCATAAATATTAATTTATTAACAATGAGGGAATTAAAAGCCATTCCTGGCATAGGAAGTAAAAGAGCAGCCTCAATAATTAAAAATAGACCATTTCATGGAATTGAGGATATTAAAGCTTGTCTTGATGATCCCTCAATAGTGGAAAAATTAATTCCCTTCTTGGAATTTAATAAAATATAAATAATAATAGAAGCTCCATATTCCTAATGGATCTCAATCACATTATATTTGGATTAATACAAGGTGCTACAGAATGGCTACCAATATCAAGCTCGGGCCATCTTTTAATATTTAAACATTTTATGAAATTGGATTTCACCATAGAATTTTTCATAGCAGTTCATTTGGGAACACTCTTCTCAGTTATTATATATTTTAGGAGGGAGATTTTAGAAATATTAAAATCAATTAAGGATTCAAAAAGCGAAGGATTTAAGCTATTGATATACATATTGATTGGAAATTTAGTTACAGCTGTTATAGCCTTAACATTTGAGGAATATTTTGAGAGGTTGTTTTCAGAGATAAGCACCTTGCCTTATGCATTTATCGCCTCTGGTATATTGATTTTATTATCTTGGAGAAGAAAAGGAAATTATGGAATTGATTTGAAAAGAGCCATAGTTATAGGGGCTTTTCAAGGAATTTCCATAATACCTGGAATCTCAAGAAGTGGAGCAACTATATCCTCAGCCCTTATTCTTGGAGTTAAAGCTGAAGAAGCCTTTAAGTTTTCCTTTCTTCTTTCCATTCCTGCTATAATTGGAGCTAATATTTTTAAAATATGGAATATGAGTTCATTGATAATCATTCCTATGATATCGGCTTTTTTAAGCGGTTATATAGCTATATACATAGTTAGAAAAACATTGAAAAGATTTCATTTATTTTCAATATATTGTTTTTTAATTGGAATAATTATTTGGATTTTAAAATGAAGAATGGCGGGCCTGAAGGGATTTGAACCCTTGACCAGTGGGTTAAGAGCCTCGGCCGCTTAAGCGTCCACCGCTCTACCGTACTGAGCTACAGGCCCTAAGATTTTGATATATGAGCAAAAATTTAAGAATTACTCATGATAGCATGAAATTTTGGAGAAACTATGGGATCATTGAATTTTATAGGATTGGGAACTTATGATGAAAAGGGAATGACATTATATGGACTTGAGCTTGCGAGAAATTGTGAAATTATATTTTTAGAGCATTATACAAGCCTTATGCCATATCTCAATTTAGAGAGCTTGGAGCGAATTATAGGAAAAAAAATCATAATCATTGATAGAAAATACCTTGAGGATGGAAGTGCTATATTAAGAAATGCCATGGAAAAGGATGTGGCCATTCTCATACCTGGAGATCCATTCATAGCTACAACTCATATAGATTTAAGAATAAGAGCTGAAAAGCAGAATATAAAGGTTAGAGTGGCTCATGCTCCATCCATAATATCCATAGTTCCAGGGGAGACGGGACTACAAAATTATAAATTTGGTAAATCAGCTACAATAACTTTTCCTGATAATTATTCTGAAGTTCCTTATGATACATTGAAGCAGAATCTATCCCTTGGTTTACATACTCTTCTCTTTTTAGATATTAAAGTGGATGAAGGAAAATATATGACTGCTAATGATGGAATGGCAATTCTAATGGAAATTGAGAATAGAAGAAAAGAGGGAATTATAAAATCAAATACTTTAGTTATAGGAATTGCAAGAGCAGGAGGTCCAAATCAATTGATAAAGGGAGATGTAATTGAAAAATTGATATGTTTTGATTTTGGCCCTCCTCCACATTGCTTAGTATTTCCAGGGAGATTACATTTCATGGAAGCAGAGGCTCTTGTTATGCTGGCTAAAGTTGATAGAGAATTACTTAAGGTGATTTAATATGGAAGAGGCAGCTAAAAGATTAGAACGCTATATAAAAAATACGGAAGAGTTGTTTACTAAAATTAAAATATTTATGCCAGAGGATGCCTCAATTGCCTCAGCTTTAAAATATAATATATCGCTTTCCAAGCAATATCTCGAGGATGCTAAATATTATTTCAAAAATGGAGATTATATTACAGGAATAGTTTGTATAGCCTATTGTGAAGGAATATTAGATGCTTGTAGAAATTTTGGTTGGATTAGGTGGGATTGATGGGAAAAAAAGTATTGGCCTCAGGGTGCTTTGATTTAATTCATTATGGTCACTTGAGGTATTTAGAAGAGGCGAAAAAACTTGGAGGAGAAGGGGCTGAGCTTATAGTAGTAGTAGCTAGAGATTCCACAATAATCAAAAGAAAAGGCCATCCTCCAATAATGAATGAAAATCATAGAAGAGCACTTGTTGAAGCTCTTAAGCCAGTGGATAAAGCTATACTTGGTAAGGAGAATTTCGATATCATTTCCATTATAAATGAAGTGAAGCCAGATATAATAGCATTGGGATATGATCAAGGGGATTTGGAAGAACTATTGCTCAATCTTGGAATTAAAGTTATTAAATTGGAAAAATATGGAAATATAAGCTCCTCTATTATAAGAGAGAGAATAAAATCAGAGGATAAAAGCTTCATATAATCACTTTTAAAAATACAACATCTCCATCCTTAAGTCCAAATTTTTTCCTTAGGTTCTCCTCAGATATTAATTCAATTACATCATTTCCATAATGCGTTCTATTTATTATTAATAATGCTCCATCAACTTCATCAAATATCCTTGCTTTAAAACATTTTACATTTCCATAGCTTCTTCCTTCATCCATAAATCCCTCTATTAATATTCCTGGAAGAAGCTCAAGCTCTCTTCTTATCTTTATATCCTCAGGGGATTTCAATCTGAGATTTAAGGTTCCAGGATATGGTTTAAAGCCCAATTTTTCCTCAAACTGCCTACTATAACCGCTTCTTGTAACATAATAAGCCCCCTCTCCAAACCCAGTGAATACTACTCCCTTTAAGCAGTAGGCTCTTTCTAAACCTTCAAATCCTATTCTTAAAACTTCATAAACCTCTCTTAAAGCCTCTAATCCCTTTTTTGTAATAGTAATTCTTTGCCCTCTTATGGTGAGCTCTCTCTCTATATAGCCCTCTTTCAATAATTTTAGGAGTTTTCTTGAAGCAGTTTGTTGAGAAATTTTCATTAATTTTCCAAGCTCATTAGTTGCTAAAAATACTGTTCCTCTATAACCTCCCATTTTAAATATTTGATATAGCATGAACCAAAGATTGCTATCCATATAATTCCCTCCTTGAAAATTCATGAGCCAATTTAATTGGCTCTGGCATGGAATTTTTAATGCATTTAATTGTTATTTCTATAACTTCCTCCAATGTAATCATATTTCCCACGCTTACATAGAAATTATTAATTTTTTTACCAACTATTCTTCCATTTAACATTATGTAGTCCTCCTTAAGCTTTAGACCCTTCAATAATCCTCTAGCTATACCTATTGTAGGAACTTTGAATGCTACACCAAATTGAGTGGCAATTCCACATCCTCTAGGATGAGCAATTCCATGACCATTTATCATAAATAAATCTGCTTTAACCCTTTTGAATAATTTGAATAGAAAGGGCATTTCTCTAAAGGCTAAAAAAGTTGGCACATAAGGTATGAAAGCACTATCCTTTACAATTATTGAATTTAATAATTTTAAATCAGGATAGGATAGCACAACAGCTGCTCCAACTCCAATATCCTTTGTATATGATACATCCATTCCACATATGGAGTTTGGAGTTTTTTCAAGCTTTTTTTCTAAAACCATTTTTGCTATTTTCTCTTGAGCAATAGCTGCTTTTTCAAAATCTATACCACTTTTGAGGATATTCCTATGAATACTGGCCCCCTCACATCTATTTTACCTCTCTTACTTGTTATATATCTCATACCAACATCTGTTAACATTAAGTTTATATCGCTGAGAAGTTTAACCATTCTCACTCTTATTTCCATATTACCATCTCTTTCTATTCTTGCTGCAGCTGCCTTTGCTATAGCATCTAAATATCTTATTCCCGTTTTTATTCCTCTTTCCCTTGCTTCCTTCACTAAAATTATATTCTCTAAGCCCTTTTCTGGAATACCAAGAATATTAGCATTATAAACAACAATTTCATTAAATGCTGCTGGTCCTACGAGCTTCTCTCCAGGATCCCTTTCAAATACTTTCACTTCAACTCTTCTTCCACCTACATAGCCCTCAAAAGCTTTAACTTCACATGGACTTTCAAGATTTCTATTCTCCTCTATGGTTTTAACAATGGCTTTTTCAATTTCCATTCCTTCCTTAGTAATCGGCTCCTCTATGAATTTTATTTGTTTAGCTAAAGCTTCATCTGATAATATCCATTCTCCATAGAATTGAGGATAGACAAGCTCTCTTAAATCCTTAAATCCATAAAGAAGAGCAGCTACTCTTTCTACACCTATTCCTATATTTAATATTGGATATTCAATTTCATATTTAGCTAATGCTATGGGACTATAGAGTCCAAAGTCTATTACCTCAAACCATTCAGAATTTCCAAGCCTTGCAAATACTTCATATTCAGTTCCTGGAGCATAATATTTTGCAGTAACTTTTTTCTTTTCAAATTTTATATCACTAAATCCAAGCCTCTTCAATATTTCCTCTGAAACTTTCTTTCCATCTTCCACAGATACTTCTTCATCCATTATCACCGAGGAGGCAACGTGATGAAACTTTAAGTGGCTTTCATCCTCCCTTTGTTCTCTTCTCGCTCTTAATCCCACTGAGAAAAGCATTATTGGCTTCTCCAATTTATGTTGAATAGCAGCACATGTTATAAACCAAGCACTTGTCATATGTGATCTCAATAATTGTCTTGTGGGAATTGGTTCAAGCTTTGTGAACTGTGGAAAAGCCTCATTTAAAATCTTTAATGCTGTTACATCATCTATTTTTAATGCTTCAGCAATTTTTTCCACAAGATCATCTCCATCTATTTTCCCCTTCTTATAATCATGAAGCGTCTCTCTTAATCTCTCTATGTTATCAATGGGAGCGCCTATTTTCTTAATTATCTCTATTTCCCTAGCTCCAATTCCAACATCAGGCCTTGGGAGCACTGCTAAATAATAGCATCTATCTAATATGGCTGGAGCTTCTCTTCCATATTGTTTATAAACATCAGCTTCTTCAACCACCATTGGATTTACAACTTCATCAAATCCAAGCTCCAAATAAATCTCTCTTAATTTATTCATTGTTTCAATAAGTAAATGTGGAGTTCCTCTTCTTCTGGGTTTAAATGCTCCTTTTCCTCCAATTAGCTTTCCACTTTCAATCCATGTTCTCTCAAAATCTTCATCAGCTTTTCTCAATATTTCTTTCGTTATTTTCATCCCTCTCAACCTCTCTTATGCTATTTCTTATCAATCTACCATGATATGCCAATGTTATATCTGATCTTGTTTCCTCAACCATTTTTCTAATTAAATCAACTTTCCTCTTAAGACCAGGAACTAAATTTTTGAAGTATTCTAATCCCTTCAATAGCCAATAAATTTCATCCATGAAATTCAATAATCTCTCTGCCTCTTCTATTCTATCCTCTCTTAAAGAATCTAAGATTTGTCTTCTTATCTCTCCAACAGAATCAGCCAATCCAGCTATATAAGACTCTACAGTAACTCCAACCTCATTTAATGAGGGCATCTTTCCATCCTTTATTAATGATATTGTTATTATGGCCTCAGCATACTCTTGCATGGCTTGAGGCAATGGGCCTATATGTTTATACTCTGGAAATCTCTCACATATGTTCAAGGATGTTTCTAATATTTCTCTTGCTTGATTCAATAGGCTCAAGGTTTTATCTAAATCTCTCCTATGAAATGCTAATATAGCATTTCCCGATCTTCTTATTATTTCCCTTGAATTAATTATTAATTTCTCTCTATTTTCATCCTTCTCCTTCAAAATTTTTTCAACTTCCATTATTATATCATCCAATTCAACCACCCTTAAGCAATACCACTCTACTTGCAGGAACTTCATCTATGATTTCATATCCTGAGCTTTCAGCTATCATCTTGGCAAAGGAAAGCACTTCATTATGGCTTGGCATAGCATCTGCTCCAAGCCTCCATATTGAGCATCCTACATGCATATATGCTTTTACTTCAATATATCTTGGCATTCCAATTTTTATTATATTTGCATATCCACTTGGATCTTCCATATTTAAGCCCTTCACTAAAGTAATTCTTATGACTGTTGAGCAATTAAAGCTTTTAAGTAAAGAGAGTGAGGTTAATAATTTTTCCCAATTTTCCTCATATAGTGGTCTACATACTTTTTTATAGATTTCTTTGGATGGAGCGCTTACAGATATATAGAGTTGAGTTGGCTCAACAATTTTTTCAAGAACATTTGGTAGTGTTCCATTAGTTACAAGAAATGTAGTCATTTTTCTTCTTTTGAATTCCTCTATTAATTCTCCTATTCTAGAATAAAGCATTGGTTCTCCACTCAAGCTTATTGCTACATGTTTTGGATTCATTGCTTCCTCCAGCTTCTCTTTTAATACTTTTGGATTTCCCTTATAACCTGTGAGGGCTCTTCTATGAGCTTCTATGGCCTTCTCAACAATGTATTTGGGATCATCTTCTTCTATGATTTTCTCACCTTCCCATTGGGCCCCTCTCTCCCCTGGTAAAATCCTCCAGCAATATATGCATCTATTTGTACAGAAGGCTACAGCTGGACTCATTTGAAGACATCTATGCGTTTCTATTCCATAGAATTTACTCTTATAACATATGGTTTCACTAGTAAGAGCTTTTCTAACCCAATGGCAAATTTTCACGCCTGAATGTTTTCCCACTATTTGATATCCTTGCTTCCTCAAAATTTTGAGGATTTGCAAAACCCACTACCTTGCGGGTATGAAATCTTCCTTTGCTCCATCCCTAGATATTACAACTAAATCTATACCATCTCCAGATATGACATCCCTGGAAATAGCTGCTTTAATGGCTTTTATTGCTAATTCTCTTCCCTCCTCTACTGTAATAGCTTCTTTATATGAAGCTTCAATTACACTTATGGCTAAGGCTGCTCCTGTTCCTACTGCAGCATATTTATCCTCTATAAGCGATCCCAATTGATCAAGAATAAATAGTTTAAATCCTTCTTCATCAAATCCTCCTATAATTGTTTCAGTGAACACTGGAAACCATCTCTGTGAATAAAGCAAATTAGCAAGAAACTTTGCTGCAGCTTTTACACTCATTCTACTGTTCTTTCCCAACTCATATAATCTTATTTCAGCTGCTAATCTTCTTAATACTGCTTGAGCATCAGAGATTAATCCAGCGAAAGCAAC
The DNA here is from genome assembly GCA_025057955.1 of Candidatus Methanomethylicaceae archaeon. Lineage (GTDB taxonomy): Archaea > Thermoproteota > Methanomethylicia > Methanomethylicales > Methanomethylicaceae > JANXER01. The sequence continues at coordinate 14,215 of JANXER010000005.1, forward strand.
TCCTATTCTATCATTTACAAGGAATACTTTTTTCCCAGCTTTACTCATTAATGATAATCCATAAGTTATTCTCTTTTCTGATGCTAATACTACTCCATCCTTACATAGTATGCCTATTGTGGTAGCTCCAGTTATAGGATATCCTATTTCAGGCAAATATTAAAATCCCTCCACTATTGAAAGCATAAGTTGGTGTATTAAATAAGCTTGTTGGTGAATATGAAGACAATAAGAGATGTGCTTAATAAAATAAAATGGACTTCTGGCTTAAATGGAGTGGAGATAATAATTATTCATAGAGGAAATCCAAATAATATGAAGATTATAAAGGGCGAAGAAATTATAGATATAGCTCCAAGGGCAATAATTTGTGAAAATGCCATTATTCCATATCATAGAGTAATTTGTATTAAAAAAGATGGATTAGAGGTTTGGAGGAAAAAATGAAACAACCATTTGAAGATATTCCAACCATAATTATGGCTGAGGAATTAATAGAAAAAAGCATAAGAGAGGCTAAGAGAATGGAGTTATCTTTTCCTAGAAATGCATCTGCAATAGTAAAGGCAAGAAGAAGAGAGATAAGCAGAATTAATGCTATGGCGAATACTTCAGCAAAATATTTGGAGAAAATTGTTAAATCCTTTCCAAATATAGATTCTTTACATCCCTTTTATAGAGAAATGTTGGAGATAATTGGTGGAACATCAAATATAAGGGCAATCTTAGGAAGAATAAATAGAGCATCTAGAATAATACGTGAAATTGCCTCTTCCTCAATATTTGAATTGAAAAAAATTGAAAATCCAATTGAAGCAAATAAAATAAGAAGAGCCTTTATTGGAAGAATGGCCTCAATAATAAGAGATTTAAGCCAAGATCTTGAAAAATTATCTGAAGTAAGAAATAAGCTTAAGGATGTTCCTTCCATTGATCCAAATATTCCCATAGTAATTTTAGCGGGCTATCCTGGTGTAGGAAAATCCACAATAGTTGGAGCATTATCCTCAGCGAAACCAGAAGTAAGATCCTATCCTTTTACCACAAAGGAAGTAATAGTAGGTCATATTAAGATTGATGAAAAAATAATTCAAATTGTAGATACTCCAGGCCTCTTAGATAGACCTATAGAGAAAAGAAGTAAGGAAGAGCTTATGGCAATATCTGCTTTAAACTATTTGAAGGGATTGATAGCATTTATAGTGGATACTTCAGAGTCCAATGGATTTACGCTTGAGGAGCAGAGAGCTCTTTTTGAAAGCTTAAGTAAATTTTTAACCTCAAAAATAATAATATTCTTTAATAAAGTGGATATTTCAAGTGAAGAACAAATTTTAAAAGCAGAATCCATCTTTGGATTATGCATAAAAATGGCTGCAGCTAAAGGTATTGGACTTGAGAAGTTCTTAGAATCAATTAAAAATGCTCTTATGTGATTTTACTCAATCTTAATATGGCCTTTCCATTCATTTTTTCAATATTCCATTTTATATTGAAGAATTTCTCAGTAAGCCAAATCATGGTTTCAGCATGAAGTGTAAGTGAGGAAACTCCCATTTGAAATCCCCCTGCTATTGCCATATAAAGTATCATCATATCCCCCATATGTCTATCTATAGCCATACCACTTCTTAATTCTTCTAAGAGTTTCATTCCTGCTTCCCTTCCAACTTCCTCAGCTGATTTTCCTTTTGCTCCTAGAGCATCAGCTCCTATTCTAAATCCATTTTCTATTTCTGCCCAAAGTGCTATTCCACTCCCCGGCCCAAGCCCTTGACTCACTTCCTCCTTTAATTCAATATTTTTTACTTCACTTTTTATTACATCTATTGCAGCTTTAGCTTGTCTAATGGCTATATGATTTGGAAGATTTGTACAATGGGAAACTCCATGAATTGCTATAATATTTCCTCTATAGACTGTGGATAATGGTATAATTTTACTTATTGGTTTCACTTTTAATATGACTTTACCTCCTCCCTTGGGATAATGTCCTCTTCTTATGAGATCCACAGAGGCATCTATTCCAAGCCTTCTCAAATTTTCAATTACAACATATTTGAAGTAATCTATTGTAGGGCTCCAAGGAACATCTGTGCCCCCTATTATTGTCACTTCAGAGGGCTCCTTAGCAAAGCAAAGTATGGGCAAAATTGCTTGTATAACTAATGTTACACTTCCAGCAGTTTTTATATCAAATTCATATTTTCCTCCTGAGATTTCTTCAGGCTTAAAGAATACTGTAGTACTTCCTATTGAAAGTCCTTTTACATTTGCTTTAGAAATTTCAACCGCTGCTTTAAGCGCGGTCATATGTTGATGTTGAAGGCCCGGATTTGGTCTTTTACTTCTTATATTATGAACTTTTACAGCTCTATTTGTAATACAAGATAGAGCAATTGCAGTTCTTAATAGTTGTCCCCCTCCCTCGCCATAAGAGCCATCTATTTCCAAAAATTCCATAGTTTAAAATATAGCTCAGAGGGAAAAATAAAAGTGTGGTTAAAGTTTCAATATTGAAAACTGATTTAGGATGGATGGCATTTGCTTATGAGGGTAAGAAATTATTGGCAAACTCCATTCCATTTCAAGATAAGGACAATGCCATGGAATTTTTAAGGATAAGATTATTGAAAAGGGGCATTTACAATTTTAGTATTGATTTAAAAAATCTAATAAATGAAATGGAGCCTTCCTTTGAGGATCTTTCTAAATTTCATAAAAAAGTACTGAAATTAACTATGAAAATTCCAAGAGGAAGGGTATTAAGTTACAGAGAATTATCTAAGCTAATTAATGAAAGAGCTTATAGAGCTGTTGGAAGAGTCTTAGCTAATAATCCTTTTCCAATTATAATCCCATGCCATAGAGTTATAAGAAGTGATGGATCGCTTGGAGGATATACTGGAGGAAAAAAGCTTAAGGAATTTCTATTAAGAAGTGAAGGAGTGGAAATCGTGAATGGAAAAATTAAGGGGAAATATCTCCTCTCCTCAAGTGAGTTAATTCATCGCTTCTAGTTATATCCCTGAGCCTTTCAACGCCCTTTATTTGCTTTATAACTCTGGCTACGGCTGGAGGAACAAGGCTTTCCCAATCCTCCCCCATAATCATCCTTCTTCTTATTTCTGTTCCAGAATATTTTCTTCTATCAAACATTGGTACTTCCCTTACTTCCACCCCTTCCTCCATGAAGAGCCTTCTAGCCAAGGGATTTCCAGTGTAAACAACATTAAAGCTTGGCGTTAGAGCAATCACATGCTTAACCCATAATGAGTTATTCCAAATATCGGGTATTGGAATTATATAATGGCATTTCAATCCCTCCTCCTTTAAAGCCTCAGAAATCATGGTTATTCTCTCTCCAGCAGTGAAGGGATTCTCCAAAGTATGGCTTATTTGAGCGCTTCCAATGCCTATTATTAAATCATCAACTTCTTTAAGCACACATTTTACTACTTCTAAATGTCCTTTATGGAATGGTTGATATCTTCCTATTATTAATCCCCTCATATTATATCACCCTCATCCTAATTCTACTTCCAACATATGCATTTAATAGATCTTTTGCGCTTCCCTCTCTAATGGATATTTCATAGAAGCCACTACTCCCCTTCACTATTATCAACTCACCTCTATTCACATCATAATAGGTTCTTACATTTTTCAAATAATATTTACTTCCTTGAAACTCTAATTCCACCCCTCTCTCAATGAAAATATCCTTTTCTCCTATACTTAATATTAAATTTCCAAATCTATCTATGAATATAACTTCACATTCAATTATATTTCCATTTATAATTTTAAAGAACTCCAAATTTTTATATTTATCAATTATATTGCCTATTTCTTCAAATTTAATCCCCTTGGCTAAGCAAGCAGCTGCTGGAGCAAAAATATCCCTTCCATGAAATGTACTTGAGGGCTTTTCTACTGGCATGGGAATTCTATCAATATTTATTTCTCTAATTTCCATAATTCCATCCTCCTTAGCAGCAGGTATTAAGATTCCATTATCTGGTCCAATGAAATAGAAATTCCTTGTTCTTATTGCAATAGCCTTTCTTTCAGATCCAACACCGGGATCGACTATGGCTATATGAATGGTTCCTTTGGGAAAGAATTTGTAAGATGAATAGAGAACAAAAGCTCCACTTTTAATATCGAATGGAGGTACATCTGAACTTATTTCAATAATTTCAACATCCTTGAATATGGATTTTATAACCCCCTTCATAATTCCAACATATGGACTTCCAAAATCCGTAGTAAGTGTTATTAACATTTTTAATTCACCCATCGAAAATTCTATATAATTAGTAGTAAATAAAAATTAAAATTAAAATATTCGAGGTGCTACACTTGGAAATACCTCAACTTATAATGTTACCTGGACCAACGAATGTTCATCCCAGAGTATATGCTGCTATGTGCAAACCAATGATAGATCATAGAAGCAAGGAATTTCGAGTGCTTTATATGAGATTGCTTGAAAGTGTTAAGAAGGTTTTTCAAACTGAGAATGATGTTTTCATACTAACATCCTCTGGAACGGGAGGAGTGGAATGCGCTGCTAGCAATTTACTTTTGCCTGGTGAAAAGATTATATTACCAGTGGCTGGCAACTTTGGAGAGAGGTTCGCAGAAAGCTTTAGCAATTATGGAATAAAAGTTATTAGAATAAATATTGAGCCAGGTAAATCTCCTAAATTAGAACAAATAGAAGCTGCTATAAGAAATAATCCTGATGCAAAAGCAGTGGCAATAATTTATAATGAAACCTCCACTGGCACTACGGTTAGAGATTTATCCAAGATTTGTAAAATGGCGAAGGATTTGGGCATGATAACCATAGTGGATGCTATATCCATTCTTGGAGGAGATGATCTTCCAGTTGATGAGTGGGAAGTGGACTTTTGCATTGCTGCCTCTCAGAAGTGTCTTGCCGCCCCTCCTGGCTTAGCTTTAGTATCTGTAAGTAGAGATGCTTGGAAGCTTATTGAGAGGGCTAAGCCTAGAAGCGATTACTTTGATTTAATAAAATATAGAAAATATAGAGATGAACAAAAGGAAACTCCATTTACTCCTGCAATAAATTTATTCTATGCACTTGATGAAGCCATAAATATTGTATTGGAATATGGCTTTGATAAATGGATTGAGAGGCATAAAATTACATCCAAAGCTTATTATAGTGCAATATTTGCAATGGGATTGCCATTTTTAGCTGAGGAATGGTGCAGATCAAATACTGTAATAGCTGTAAAAATGCCAAATGGTATTCCTGCAAAACTTTTGAGAGAGCTATTGGCTGAAAAATATAGAGTCGTAGTTGCAGGGGGATTTGGGGGTTTAAGAAACTCTATATTCAGAATAGGAAACATGGGCTTAATAAATCCAAGAGATATTCTTACAACTCTTTCTTCGATAGAATCTGCATTCTTCGAACTGGGCTATCCAATTAAATCTGGCATAGAGGCTGCTATACCAATATTAAAAAACCTTGATTGAATGCTTATAAGCTATAGCACAAGCTCCTTCAATGCTCACCATACATGGTCCAATGGGATGTGTAGGTGTACATACTTTTTTGAATAAAGGGCATTCCTCAGGCATTATTTCCCCCTTAAGCACTTCACCACACTTACATCCCTCTGGCATATAATCTTCCTTAGCTAATTCCATATTGAATTTTTTCAAAGCATCATATTTCTCATATTTACTTTTGAGCTTCAATCCTGATCTCTCTATTAATCCTATTCCTCGCCACCAAGAATCGCTATACTCAAAAGCCTCATTTAATAATCTTAAGGCCTCAATATTTCCCTCCTCTTTTACTGCTCTACTATATTCATTGTAAACATAGTAAGTTCCTTCCTCTATTTGAGTTATTATATTAAATATTCCTATTATTACATCTAATGGCTCAAATCCTGCTATCACCATTGGTTTTCTATAAGCTTCAGCTAAGCTTCTATATGGTCTTGCGCCTATTATAGTTGATACATGGCCAGGGCAAATAAATCCATCAATTTTACAGCCTTGTTTCAATAGAAATTCCATGGCTGGAGGTATGAGCTTATGAGTTACAAAAGCGCTAAAATTTTCAGGTGGATTTCTTAATATTTCAAGAGCTGTAGTAGGAGCAGTGGTCTCAAAGCCTATTGAAAAATGCACAACTTTTCTATTTGTTTTTTTAGCTATTTCTATACTTTCTGAAATACTATATACAATTCTTACATCTCCTCCCATGGCCTTTGCCTCAATTAATGATGTTTTTGAGCCAGGAACTCGAAAAACATCACCGAAGGTAGTTACAATAACATCTTTTTCCAATGATAAATTTGCTATAGCATCTATTTCATTAGCAGGAGTTACACATACTGGACATCCAGGACCTGCTACAACCTTTATATTATCTGGCAATAAACTCCTTATACCGAAATGAGCTATAGTCCATTCATGAGTCCCACAAACATGCATTATTTTTATGATTTCAAGATGCTTTGCCTTCTCCTCAATCTTCTTTACAATTTTCTCCACAATCTCCTTATTTCTGAAAAATCTTAGGAAATCCCCTTCCATATCTCCAGCAACTCCTCTGCTTCCTCTTTACTTATCTTAGCAATAGCATATCCAGTATGAATTAGAACGTAATCTCCCTCCTTTACCTCTTTAACTAATGCAATTGAAGCCTCTTTTATAATACCGCCTATATCCACTTCTGCTCTTTCTCCTATAATTTTAACGATTCTTGCTGGTATAGCCAAGCACAAAATAAAACACCTTAAAGATTAAATTTAACAACTCTGATAAATAATTATTTCAGTGATGGAAATGAAGCTTTTAGCCCTCTCTGATATACATGGAAAGGAGTCAACTTTGAAATCTATCCTAGATGTAGCTAAATCCTTTGAAATTAAAGCAATTTCCATATCTGGAGATATAACGAATTTTGGTGGTTTTGAGGATTTGGAAAGAGTTCTAAAAATAGTAGAGGATTTTGATGTTCCATTCTTCTATGTGCTTGGAAATTGCGATTCCATAAGCTTGAGAAATGGAATAGAGTCGCTTGGAATATGTTTAGAATCAAGATGTTATAATATTTTTGGCATTAATATAATTGGCTCTGGTGGCTCCACTCCTACACCATTTAATACTCCATTTGAAATTAGTGAGGAAGAGCTTATTTCAAATTTAAGAAGGGCGAAATCAACTTGTGAAGAAGTTACTATGATTTTAACTCATAATCCTCCACTTGGATCCATAGTGGATCTTACTAAAATGGGCATTCATGTTGGGAGTAAAGCTCTAAGAGATTTCATAATTCTCTCAAAGCCAAAAATTGCTCAATGTGGCCATATACATGAAGCTAGAGGAAGGGAGATGATAGGTAATACTTTAGTATTTAATCCTGGTCCAGCCATGCGTGGATATTATGCTATTGTATCACTTCATGATTTAAACATTGAGTTTATGTCTTTGACTTAATAATCATTTCCAAATAAGACTCTGTGGTTAAATTTCTTATTCCAAGCTTTTCTGCAATTTCCAATAATTTCTCTCCTCCTTCCAATTCTATAAATGATCCCAGTCCATTCACATCATCCAAGCATATTATAATTTCATTCAATAGAAACTCTCTTCTTCTCTTTCTTATTGTATAGGCCTTTTTAAAACCAAGCCTCTCCAAAATATTTATGAAGGCCTTAGAATCTTTAATTTCCACCTCAATTTCCTCTCTAATTTTTAAATTCTCACTTTCCCTCTTTCCTTTGTAAGTAATTATGCTTTTATTACCCTCAATCCTCAATCTAAATGCTTCATCACTTTTTACAAAATCTCTACAAGGATGTTCAAAGTAAATATCCTCTTGAATTTTTTCGCCTAGAAATCTTCCTCCCATTTTTAAAATCTTCTCAGTGAGATCTTCTTCAACCCTTGCCTTTGCCTCTATTTCCCTTCCCATAATAATAAATTCTAGGGAAAAAGCTTAAACTTAGCTATGTAAACTTTGAATAGCAACGGAAAATTTTAAAGATGAGAAATATTAGTTTTTCCTCTGTTGGTGCATTTAAATGCCAATAAAGAACGGAGATTTCATACTATTGGATTATATATTGAGAATTAAGGATAGTGGTGAAGTTTTTGATACAACCATAGAGGAAGAGGCAAAAAAAGCAAACATCCATAATCCAGAAAACATCTATGAACCTAAACTTATAGTGGTTGGACAAGGCTGGATTATAAAGGGAATTGATGAAGCTCTATTGAACATGGAAGAGGGGGGAGAAAAGGAGATTGAGATACCTCCAGAGAAGGCCTTTGGAGAAAGGGATTCATCAAAGGTGAAAATAATTCCAGCTAAAGAGCTCACAAAGCAAGGCATTACCCCAAGACCTGGAGCAAGAATAGATTTAGGAGGATCCATAGCTACAATAAGAAGCGTTGGAAGTGGAAGAGTAACAATAGACTATAATCATCCATTATCTGGAAAATCAATAATTGCAAAAATAATTGTAAGAAAACTTCTCACAGATACCTCAGATAAAATAAGGGAACTTGTGCACATGAGAATTAGAGGAGTATCAAAAGAGAAGTTCATAATCTCCATAATTGGAAACATGGTCACCATAGAAATGCCTGAGGAGACGTTTATGGCAGAGGATATACGCTTTGCAAAAAGAGGAATAGTTAGAGATATAAACAAATTCTTCAGCGATATAACCTCAGTGCAATTTATTGAAACATATAACATAAAACCTACTAGTCAGCAACCTCAACAATCACTCTAACCATCTCCTTACCACATAATGCCATTTCGGAAACATCATTCAATACATTTAAAATTTTAATTCTTTCTCCTATTTTTAATCCAATTGGCTTACATAGATTTCTTAAGATGCAATTCATTTCATTACATTCAATCCATGAGAATCTAATTATTGCTCCTTCAATGGCTATACTCTTTCTTAATATAATCTCCATTGGAAGTTCTACTACTTTAACTACAACCAATTTTCCCTCGTAAAGTTTACAATAATGCTTCCTTCCTCTAACTTCTATTATTTCATAAAATCTTCCTGCTATAACATTCTTCATGCATATATCGAATAGATTGCATGATTTACATATCTGAGGGGCCTCTATGGCCATGAATTTTAAGCCCCTTTTAGCCATTCCCTCTCCTACTAAGGTAACCGTTTCCCTCAATCTATTACCCCTGTAATTCTAGCTACTTCTATGGCTGCATCCCTTGTTAATCCTCTCTCCCCTAAAATAGTATATCTCTCAGGCCTTATGGTGTGAGCTATGGTTAAAGCCTCAATAATCTTTTCATCCTCTACGCCTAGCTCCTTAGCAGTTGTAGGTGCTCCCACTTTAACAAGCACTTCCTTCACCTTCTTCCAATTTCCACCATGTAGATACATCATCATTATAGTTCCAATGCCACACCTCTCTCCATGATATGTTCTATTTCCAATAATCCTCTCTAATGCATGAGCGAATAAATGCTCTGAGCCACTACATGGTCTACTACTTCCTGCAATACACATAGCATAGCCGCAGCTTATGAGAGCCTCCACAAGCACTCTTATACCCGCCTCAAGTCCTCTTGCTATTAATTCTGAGTTTTTTGCCACAAGCTTAGCTGACATAAGCGCTAAGGATGCTGCATGCTCTCCATAATATTCTCCCTTCAATCTATGAGCAAGGCTCCAATCTCTAACCGCTGTAAACTTAGCAATAATATCTCCAACACCACTTATTATATGCCTTCTTGGTGAGTTAATAATCAATTCCATATCTGCTATAAGTGCTATTGGAGGATGAGCCATAATTGATATGGAACCTTTTTCTCCCTTCAATGAGGCTACTGGGGAGGAAATTCCATCATGTGTTGCAGAAGTTGGTATGCTTATAAATTGTACTCCTCTATTGAATGATGCAAGCTTAGCTACATCTATAGTCTTTCCTCCTCCTACTCCTATAACTATCTTAGCTTTTATTTCATCTATTGCTCGACTAACCATATCAACTTCCTCATATGTAGAGTCCTTTACTATGACTTTATGAACAGAGTAAATTCTCTTATCTAAGTTAATCTCAATTCTCTCAGCCACTCCCTTTGTTATACCCTCTCCACAGGCTATCAAAATTTCCCCTTCATAATTCAATTTCTTTAAAATTTCCCCCACTTTTCCTAATACCTCTGATCCAACTATTACAAACCTTGGAAGATTTATTGCATGAATTTGCAATTTTATTCACACTCCATATTTCGTCATCCTTAAATATATGGAGAGTAGTCATTAAAATTGATCTCGTTTTAATTTGGAGGAAATTATGTTGCAGTTGTATGAAAGCTTTAAAAAAGGTACTACTACAGTTGGGGTAGTATGCAGAGATGGAGTAGTACTTGCCACCGATAGAAGGGTTACAGCTGGTCTATATATAGCTCATAAAAGGGGAAGAAAAATATACATTTTAGATGATAATAAGGCTGCTACAATTGCAGGACTTGTTGCTGATGCTCAAATGATAATGGATTTCTTAAAATCTCAAATAGCTCTTATGAAACTCAGCAATAGAATTCCTCCATCCACTAAAGCTATTGCTACATTAGCCTCAAATATACTATTCAGCTCTAGATATTTCCCTTATATTGTGCAATTCATAATTGCAGGAGTGGATGAAGAAGGACCGAAAATTTATGTTCTTGATTGGTTTGGTACACTTACTGAGGAAAAATTTGTAGCCACTGGATCAGGAACTCCATATGCCGTAGGTGTTTTAGAAGCCATGCTTAAAAAGAATCCAACTATTTCAGAGGCCCTTCCAACCATAGCTAAAGCGGTGAAATCTGCTATGGAAAGAGATCCAGGTAGTGGAGAGGGGATAGATATTGTAGTATTAAGTAAGGAGGGTGTTAGAGAACTTACAGATGAGGAAATAGCTAAGCTCTTGGAGTGATGGTTAATTCATGGAAGGATTGGATACCTTTGGTGAAATTAGAAAAATAGTGCAAAGAGAAATACCACAAGAAGCTGGACTTACAAAAATAGAGTTTGAAGGACCATTCATTATAATTTATGTTAAAAATTTAGGAGTATTAATTGAAAATAGTGAGCCCATAAGAAAAATAGTACATGAAATAAAGAAAAGAATTATAGTTAGAGCTGATCCAAGCGTAAGAAAGCCAGAAAATGAAGCTAAACATATAATAGAGAACATCATACCTAAGGAGGCGGAAGTTACAGATATAACCTTTGATGAAGAGGCTGGAGAAGTTATAATTTTAGCAAAGAAGCCTGGGCTTGTTATTGGAAAAGGAGGATCTACATTAAAGGATATTGTACATCAAACTGGCTGGAGAGCTAATATAATAAGATCCCCCCCTTTAAAGTCGAAGATAATTGAACAAACTGTTTATTATATAAATAGAGAGAGCGAATATAGGCTTAAATTTCTTAGACAAGTAGGAAGAAGAATACATCGCCCAATTATTTATGAAAATGAATGGGTTGTACTATCTGCTCTTGGTGGATTTAGAGAGGTAGGAAGGCAAGCTATGTTAGTTCAAACCTTGAATAGCAAAGTGCTAATAGATTGTGGTGTAAAGCCTGGCGTTAATGATTTCTTCAATGAATTTCCCAGATTGGAGGAAGTTGATTTAGAGGATTTGGATGCTGTAATAATAACTCATGCTCACTTGGATCATTGTGGTCTTGTTCCTTTGCTCTTTAAGTATGGATACTCTGGACCAGTATATTGTACTAAACCAACCAAGAGCTTGATGACATTACTTCAACTTGATTATTTAGATGTAGCAATTAAGGAGGGAAAATCAACTCCATATTCTCTCAAGGATATTAAGAAGGCCTTACTTCATACTATAGCATTGGATTATGGCGAAGTAACAGATATAGCCCCTGATATAAGATTGACATTTCACAATGCTGGACATATTTTAGGATCAGCCATGGTTCATTTACATATAGGAGAGGGGCTTCATAATATTGTATTCACTGGAGACTTCAAATATGCGAGAACAAGATTGCTTGAACCAGCATCTTCATCCTTTCCAAGGGTTGAGACGCTTATAATGGAGAGCACCTATGGTGCTCCATCTGATGTAATTCCCTCTAGAGAAGAAACAGAGCATTTATTCCTAGAATATATAAAATCCACTATAGAGAAAAATGGAAAGGTCCTCATTCCTATATTAGCGGTTGGAAGAGCTCAAGAAATAATGCTTGTATTAGATGAAGCTATAAAGCTTGGAACAATCCCTCAAATTCCAATATATATTGAGGGAATGCTTCAAGAGGTAACAGCTATTCATACTGCATATCCAGAGAGTTTAGCAAAGGATTTGAAGAATAGAATATTCCATAAAGGGGAGAATCCCTTTCTCTCGGAGCATTTCATAAGTGTTGATGATAGAAATGCTAGACCAGAAATTGCTGAGGGAGGACCATGCATAATAATGGCAACTTCAGGAATGCTAACGGGAGGTCCAGCTTTAGAGTATTTCAAGCTGCTTGCACCAGATCCTAAAAATACTATGATATTTGTAAATTATCAAATAGAGGGCACTCTTGGAAGATCAATTCTAAAGGGTGCTAGAGAAGTAACATTAATGGATTCCAGTGGAAAGCTTCAAGTAATAGAGGTAAAAATGAGTGTGAACGCACTAGATGGTTTCTCTGGGCATAGTGATAGAAAGCAATTATTAAGGTTTGTAAATAATATATCGCCTAAGCCTAAACAAATAATATTAGTTCATGGAGAGGAGTCCAAGTGTATTAATATGGCAGACGTCATAAGAAAAATATTTAAGACTGAGGTACTCGCCCCTAGAGTTGGGGATAGGATTAGACTTGTTTAATTACCAGAGATAGGTAAGATCGCCCTTCCAAGTTCTTCCTCTTTCCTCTCTTACAGTTTTCTCCTCTGCCTCTCTGAATCTTCTAATCATATTTTCAAAACTTTTCGCCTTCTCCTCTATATCTAATAAATCTATTTTTATTCCAGTAATTGTTGTTATCACTTTTACTAAAGCTTCTGCAGCTTTTACATCTGCAAAATATCCATATGTGTAGGCAAGAGTTTCACTAAGGAGACAAGCTGCAGGTATTTCATATTCTTTAGCATAGGTTAGTATTATTCCATTTGCCCCAGATATACTTCCACCACTCATTGGAATTACTCCAAATCCCTCTAAAGCTTTCATTAAACTTAAATCAGTTACAGCTCCATAGATTTTTGGCTCTCCTACTCTACCTTCAACTACATATGCTGCCATGGCATATATCTTTGAAATTCCATATTTCCTTTGAAGCTCTTTAACTATGAAGTCAGTAAGCTCATGTTGTCCCTCTGGAGTTGCTGGTTGAGCATTTCCTGTAATGAATACAAAGTTATCTGAATTATAGAGCTCCACTCTAATTGGATCCACCGTTCCATCATGTTTAACGATTAAGAAGGATGGAAAGGAATAGGAGTATATTTCAGCAAACTTCTCTGCCTTAAGCTTCTCTACTATATAGTCCAAAGCTATTTTCGCTACATATCCTATACCTGGAAATCCAACTATAACATATGGATTGCTTAGCCTCAAATCCTTTAGGATTTTAATTCTAATAACCATATTTCTTTCCATAGAAGATATAGAGAAAGTCCTATAATAATCTAACCTTTTTAATTAATAACTGATGTATTCTTGAATCATTTGTAAGCTCTGGATGAAAAGAAGTCCCTATTATATTATCTTGCATAACGGCCACTATAACTCCTCCAAGCTTACATAGAACTTCCACATTAGGTCCAATCTCCCTTATGGCAGGAGCTCTTATGAAAACTCCTTTAAATTTTTTATCTCCAATTATTGGAATATCTAAATCAGCCTCAAAGGAATCCCTTTGTCTTCCAAAGGCATTTCTTTCCACAACCACATCCATTAAGCCAATGATTGGTTGTTCAGTTTTTCCTAAAACTCTATCATAAACGCTCTTAGCTAATAAAATTAATCCAGCACAAGTGCCTAATACTGGCATTCCTTCAGAGATTCTTTGCTTTATTAATTGAAGCAATTGACTCATGCTAGCAGCTCTTCCTATGGTTGTACTTTCTCCTCCAGGTATTATTAATCCATTTATCCTCCCTACATCGCTTGATTTTTTAACTTGAATAATCTCTCCATCTATTCCCATATCTTTAAATGCTAATTTTGTCATTGCTAAATGCTCTTCTATTGCTCCTTGAAGTGCTAATACTCCTATTACAGGCCTCAAGAGGTTCCCCTTTCCTGCATTCTAAGCTCCAAAGTCTTTATATCCATTCCAATCATGGATTTTTTCTCATCTATCATTTTTTGAGCTTCTGCAACAACCTCAGGATCATCATAAAATGTAGTTGCAATTACTATGGCTTGAGCTCTTTCCAATGGATCCTCAGACTTGAATATTCCTGATCCAACAAAGATTCCATCACATCCAAGGTTCATCATTAATGCTGCATCAGCTGGTGTTGCTATTCCTCCAGCTGCAAAATTAACCACTGGAAGCCTTCCCAATCTTCCAACTTCCTCCACAAGCTCATATGAGACTTTAAGCTCTCTGGCAATTCTTATAAGCTCTTGTTGATCTCCACTTTCATAAATTGATTTAACTCTTCTTATTTCATTATTTACAATTCTTATATGTTTAATAGCTTCAGCCACATTTCCTGTGCCAGGCTCTCCTTTAGTTCTAATCATTGAAGCTCCTTCTTCTATTCTTCTTAAAGCTTCTCCCAAATCCCTTGCACCACATACAAATGGAGTTGTAAAGTCCCATTTCCAAATGTGCCTCTCTTCATCCGCAGGGGTGAGAACTTCAGATTCATCTATCATATCCACACCTATTGCCTCAAGCACCTTAGCTTCATAAGTATGTCCTATTCTACATTTTGCCATTACTGGTATTGTTACATGATCCATGATTTCTTCAATAACTTTTAGGCTTGCAGTTCTTGCTACACCTCCTGCCTTTCTAACATCATATGGAAGCTTATCTAAAACCATTACTGCTACTGCTCCAGCTTCTTCAGCTATTTGAGCTTGCTCTATACTAGTTACATCCATTATTACGCCGTGCTTTTGCATATGAGCAAATCCTCTCTTTACCAATGCTGTGCCTCTTTTAACCTCTAGGTTCTCCAATCTATCAAGTTTAATTCCCTTGGAATTTACAACCTCAGCAATCAATGATATCATACAATTCCCAATAAATTAATTTTAGAGGGAAATAAATATTTTCCTTTTGAAATGGCTGAGATTCAAGTTCTTTTAGTGCCAAACTTAAGGAAATCCTATGAGAAAGCCTCTCTCATTATTGAAGAATCTCATTTTGATATGTTATTTCTAAATCTTCCAAGGAATACCCAATATGCTATTTCAAGCTATTGCTCCGGAAAAATTACACTTAATGAGCTTAAAGAGAGATTGAATTTCTTACCCCCTGAGCCCACGAATTCATGGATTTATTTTTTTGAGCCTATTTTGAAGGTTTTAAAACATGAGACTTATTGTTATATTGAAAGTTATGATGATTTTGCAAAAATTACCTCAGAAATACTTGTTTTAACCTTTAGATCTATAGTAACTGGAAAAATAAACTTAAGGGAATGGATTGAACTACTTAAGCCAAAATCCATGGATTTTGAAGTTGAGTTTATTTCACATAGAGCTAGAGGAAAATGTCTATGTATTTCTGATATTCATGGTTGGAATTTAGCTCATGGAATTAGAAAATATGATCATAAGGTTAGTATTAAGTCTGTGGAGAGATTATATTTTCTAAAACCATTAGAATCCCTATGCCTTCTCATAGAGAGAGGAAAGCTTGATATGGCTGAAGCATTAATAAAAGAGCATATAAAGTTTATAAGTGAATTTGTTTTAAAATCAAATAACATAGATGAAGCATATTTTTCATGGATTAAAAAATATAGTTATTTTAGGTAGTTAATTTTCCTCAATATAACCTTGCTGCTCTCCATGGTTATCAATGTTATCATCGATAAAATTAGAGCCAGCCATATTGCATATGAATCTATCTCTACAATTTCAAGTGCATGACGAGTTATTGGAAAGCTGAGTAGAATGATTAGAAGTAAGATCTCCCAAATTATTGCTAGCAATAAGAACTTATGTGGTTTAGTCTCAAAGATGCTATACTTTAATGATCTACAGCTTATTGCTAAAGTCAATTCGAATAGCACGAATATTGTGAAAATCCTACTTCGAGCTAAATCAATGCCACTTGGTAAAGAGAATAGAAAGGCCCAGAATATGAAGGGCGCTCCTATTATTATTGTGCGTAATATCATGGACTTTACATCTTTAGTGAATATGGACTCCCTTGGGTTTCTGGGCGGTCTTCTCATGATATCAGGATCTGGCGGGCTTACTCCTAGAGCAATGGCTGGAAGTCCATCTGTAGCTAGATTAACATAGAGTATATGTACTGGCAATAGTGGAGTTGGATAACCCATGAAAACTGCTAATGATAGTATTAAAACTTCAATAAAGTTAGCTTGCAATAGATATGTCAAGTATTTCTTTATGTTATCATAGATCCATCTTCCCAATTCTATGGCATTAACAATAGTAGCAAAATTATCATCTGCTAAGACCATATCAGCAGTTTCTTTTGTGACTTCAGTTCCAGTTATTCCCATTGCAACACCTATATCCGCTTGCTTAAGGGCGGGGGCATCATTAACTCCATCTCCAGTCATTGCCACTATTTGACCTCTTCTTTTCCAAGCTTTAACAATCTTAAGTTTATGTTCAGGAGAGACTCTAGCATAAACTGTTACTTTTTCAACAATCCCCTCCAAATCCTCTTCGCTCATTTTCTCCAATTCCTCTCCAGTTAGTACGATATCTCCCTCGCTATAGATTCCCAACTCCTTTGCCACAGCCATGGCAGTAAGCTTATGATCTCCAGTGATCATTATGGGCTTTATTCCAATTTGCTTACAAACCTCAACAGCCCTCAGAGCCTCTTCACGTGGTGGATCTAGCATACCCATAAGGCCAAGAAATATCATATTTCCTTCGATATTATCATCAACTTCATCCACTCTTCTATAAGCTATGGCTAAAACCCTTAGAGCTTCCTTTGCCATTTCATCATTAATTTTAAGTATTCTATCCTTTACATCCTTAGTAATTTCTTCAATGCCCTTTTCGCTATAAATATAGGTACACCTATCTAAAACCCTTTCAGAAGCTCCCTTCATACATATTAGCCTATCTCCTTCAGGAGTGCTATGAATAGTTGTCATAAGTTTTCTCTCAGAGCTAAATGGAATTTCACCTATACGTGGATATGAACTTCTGATCTCATCTTGTTGAAATCCAGCCTTAATTGCAGCTACAACCAAAGCCCCCTCAGTTGGATCGCCCTTTATCTTCCAGCCCCCTCCCTCATGTATTAGCTCAGCATCATTGCATAGCAGAGAGGATAGCATTAGAAGCTTAAATCCCTCGCTTTTCACTATATTGGGATTATTGCTTTTGAAATCTCCCTTGGGCTCATAGCCCACTCCAGAAACCTCTATTATATTATTCAAGCAGTATATTTTTCGAACGGTCATCTCCCCTTTGGTTAGCGTACCAGTCTTATCTGAGCATATTACTGTTACTGAGCCAAGCGTTTCCACAGCTGGCATTTTTCTAACAAGGGCATTTCTTCTAGCCATTCTATACATTCCAATCGCTAGGCTTCCTGTAACTACAGCTGGCAAAGCCTCTGGAACTGCTGCTACTGCTAGAGCTACACTGAATAGAAAAATATCCATAATTGATAATCCTCTTATGATACCGAAAAATATCAATAGTGCTGTTATGGATAGAGCTATAATTCCAAACCATTTACCAATTTCTTTTGCCCTCCTCTCTAGAGGACTCTCTTCTTTTTCGGCTATTGTTACAAACTTGGCTATTTTACCGAATTCAGTGCTCATACCAGTGGCTACTACAATTGCTCTCCCCTTGCCACTTACTACTTCTGTTCCAGAGAAAACCATGTTTCTTCTATCTGGTAGGGGTGTCTCAATCGGAAGAGTGGAAACATTCTTTAATACTGGTACTGACTCTCCTGTTAGGGATGCCTCATTCACTTGAAGATTTATAGCTTCAATTAACCTAGCATCAGCTGGAATTTTATCTCCTTCCTTTAATACTATGATATCGCCTGGCACAATCTCCTTAGTAGGTATGGAGATCTCCTTAGAATCTCTTATTACTGTAATGGTTGGACTGAGCATTTTCCTCAAGGCATCAAGTGCTCTTTCAGCACGATACTCCTGAACAAAGCCTAGTATGGATGAAATCATGACTATTATGAAAATTACTAGAGCATCAATCTCCTCACCTATAATTAAAGAAATTGCTATGGCTATTAATAGAATCCATATTAAAATGCTCTTGAATTGACTTAGGAAGATTCTTATGGGTGAAATCTTCTTTGCTCTTATGAGTTCATTATATCCAAACTTTATTAATCTACTCTTGGCCTCAGCATCACTTAAGCCATGTAGTAGATTGCTATTAAGTATTTTTTCTACTTCATCCTTGTTTAAGGAGTGCCAATTTGAAGTCCCCTTCATATGAAATACCAATGAGTAAATAGGGCATGACCTCTTAAGCTTTTTTATCATCGGCAATTAGGTCAATTGTTTATAATCCTTTGGATAACTTAATTCACAAGAACTTTAAAATTATCGTATGTTGAAAATAAAATATTACTTAAGCCATGTAGTAGATTGCTATTAAGTATTTTTTCTACTTCATCCTTGTTTAAGGAGTGCCAATTTGAAGTCCCCTTCATATGAAATACCATTAAAAAATAATTAATTTTTCTTGATAAAGATTAAAAATATATAATTATTAGTATGATAAAAGAGAAATATTTTTAAGTTAGAATGCCATAAATAAATTGGTGATTTTCCTTGGTAAAAAAAGAGAGAATTCCTCTATTGCCTGATACCTGCTTTTACCATGATGAGGAAAAGTATGTATTTGAGATAGAGCTACCTGGGGTTACAAAGGAGAACATCAATCTTGAGGTTACTGAGAGGAGTCTATGTTTATGCGCACCAAGAAACGAAGTGGAATACAATGGATGTTGGTTTCTTGTACATGAAGTTAAGCCGGAAAAGGCAAAGGCACACTTCAAAAATGGTTTACTCACAGTGGAGATTCCACTGGCAAAGCCAATG
Organism: Candidatus Methanomethylicaceae archaeon; assembly: GCA_025057955.1. Lineage (GTDB taxonomy): Archaea > Thermoproteota > Methanomethylicia > Methanomethylicales > Methanomethylicaceae > JANXER01. Next base: position 33,493 of record JANXER010000005.1, read on the forward strand.
AGGGGAGTAAAAGTTCCAATAGAATAGCGAGAATATATCTTTTTTTGTGAATTTATCGATGAGTTTTCCAAATCAATTTTCATAGAATGAAAATCACTGAAATTTTCCAGATTACATGAAATTCAAATGAATTATTGATTTAATCCCTAGTAAAAGCTTTTATTAGGTCCACTTAAAATACTGTGAGGGAAATTAAATGAAAATTCCAGGGATGTTCTACATCACATTATCCTTTATTCCATGGATTATTTATTGGACTCTCTGCAGTTTGGAATCACATCTTGGCATTATCATTCCCTTAATTATTTCATTTATTCTAGTAGCCCCTCAAATAGAATGGAAGAATTATAATCTAATGAATTTTATCTCCTTAGCATATTTTAGCTTAGCTTGGATGAGCACTTTCCTATTTAAATTCGAGTTTTCATTGAGCAAAGTGGATTTGCTGGATATCTTTATTTATCATATCAGCCCTTTCCATAGCCATTAAACAACCCTTTGCGCTTATTGTTTCTAGAAGGGATTGGCCTAAGAGCTATTGGAAAGAGAGATCCTTTCTTTTTATCAACAATATAATTTCAGCAGTTTGGATGCTAATATTTTTGATCAATTCAATGCTTTTTATAATCCTAACATCTCCCTATGAATTGATTCTCTCAAATTTTTTAGTTGTTTTTGGAATAATTTTCTCAATAGTTTTTCCAATCAAGGCTCCTACATACTTTGTTATAAAGGAGTATGTCAAGCCATTTGAGAGATTCGATTGGAGGATTGAAACTAAAAGTGAATATGATGTTATAATTATAGGGGCTGGAATTGGAGGATTAACTTGCGGCTCTATTCTTGCCAAGAGGGGTTATAAAGTTCTTATCCTAGAGCAACATTATCGAGGCTTTTGCTCATCTTTCGAAAGAGGGAATTTCATCTTTAATGCTGGTGTTGAGGATGTAAGTGGCTTATGGGAAAGAGGAACTATATCTTTCCTATTGAGGGAGATTGGATTAAATAAAGATGATTTGTTTGTAAAGAATACTGTAAGGTATATATTCAAGGGAAGGAGCATTGAAGCAAAAAATCTGGATGATTATATAAGAATTCTTTCAGAAATATTTCCACATGAGAGTAAAAATATAGTGGCTTTTTTTGATGATGCCAGAAGAGCTTACATGGAATGTTATAGCAATGTTGATTATTATGGTGCGCCTTTTCCTCCGGAGATTATTACTAAAATTTTCGGTGTAAGAAAGCTTGTGAATTATCCAAGAGAGCATCCTTACTTCTATGATTGGCTTGGAAAAAGCTATAGGCAAAAACTTGAGTATTTTACTGATGAGGATTTAGAGGAGTTTTTATGTGCTCTACTATCCTATCTTGGAACAACTCCTGAAAGAGCTTCAGCTTCAGCAGCTCTTACAGCAAGTCTATCCTATTATTTACATGGAGGCTATTTTCCAAGAGGAGGAGCACAGAGATATGCAGAAACTCTCAAAAATGTTATTGAGAGATATGGTGGAAAAGTTCTGTTAAGGCATAGAGTAGATAAAATAATTGTAGAAGAAGGAGTGGTAAAAGGGGTTAAGGTTGGAGAAAAAATCTTTCAAAGCTCCATTGTTGTTTCAAATGCTAATGCTAAAACCACATTTCTAAAACTCATTGGAGAGGAAAATTTGGATAGAGAATTCATTAATTATATCAAGGGATTAAAGATGTCTCCATCATGTTTCATGGTATTTTTAGGTGTTAACTTAGATTTATCCAATTATCCCACCATAATTAAAAACTTGGATGATGGATATGAAATGGTTATCAACTCTAATGCAGATCCAAATTTGGCACCCAAGGGAAAATCAAGCATTACAATTTTAACTTATGCTAATTATTATGACTTTCCAGAAAGAGGAACTGAGGAATACTTGAAAAAGAAGCGTGAGATTACTGAAAAGTTAATTCAGAAAGCTGAGAAAGTAATTCCAGGATTAAGTAAGCATATAATTGTTCAAGATGCTGCAACTCCAAAAACCTTCGAAAGATATACCTCAATGCCCGAGGGAGCAATTTACGCCTTTGATCAATCAATAGATGTAAAGAGACCATACTTCAAAACTCCGATAAAGGGATTATATCTTGTGGGAGCATCCACTTTTCCAGGAGGAGGAATAGAGGGTGTTACAATATCGGGAATAATATGTGCAAATGATATATGTGGTTGGAAAAAAAGGCCTGATTGAAATATCATGAGTATAAGTAGAGTGAGAACATTAAGTCCATAGAGAGGAATTAAGGCACATAAATGGATCAATTAGGAATTTTTTAGGTCTAATAGCAGGGTTTTTAGCCCAAAACTCATATGTGAAGCCCTCGACCCTTATATATAGAATTTCCTTCCTAATAGGCCCCTCCAATTTAAATATTCAACTCTTATACGTTAATCTCCTATAACTCATTTAATTTCCCTACTTTGGCAAAAAGTGAGCATAAAAAATCACTAATATCATTTTTAAATTGAATTAAGTTTTTAACATTGAATTCTGAGCTTTTTAACTCTTGCTAAATCAATATATAATTGTTCAATTGATTAAATAAAGCATCCCTAATAGGCTTAATATCAAAAGAGCTAGATATTATAATTCTATGGTGCTCCGGCCGGGATTTGAACCCGGGTCACTGGCTCGAAAGGCCAGTATACTTGACCGGACTATACGACCGGAGCACTTTATTAAATTGAGAAAGTGCTCCTTTTTTAAGTTTTTGAGGAAAATTTTATGAACAAATTTAATATTTTTTCTCACCATAATTTTACTAGGGATTAAAAGATGATTGATGACTTAGAACTACTCATAAAAGAAATCATTGAAAATTATAATAGAACTCCAAAAGGTTGGAGATTTCTATCAGACTATAAAGGAAATGTTGTTATTATAGGGCCTGATGTAAGCTATCAATTTAAAATTATGATGATTAATCCAAGCGAAAGTATTGGTGTTGGTGCAAGAATTTCAAACTCCGAATCCTTAAATAAACTAACTGCTAAAGAGTTCGATTCTGGCTTTAGAGCTATTGATGAGTCAAAATTTCATGCTTTAATCTCTGGCAAAATTTCCGAGGAATTAATATTAGAGCTATTGAAGAAGGATCCATCTCCATTGAATGAGCTTGAGAAAAGTAGAGCTATCCTTGGAGGCCCAATATTCTCTCATCCTGATATAAGAATGTTATCAAAATCTCAACAGGAACTTGAGAGCAAGCTTGCTATTGAACTCAATAAACTATTTAGGAGAAAATATCCACATAGGGCAAATATCTATTGGTGATTGACTTGAGGAATAAAATAAAGCTCTATAAGAGTTCTGATTGTTTAAAGTGCTCAGCAGCCAAGTTCATAATTCAGAGAATTCTAATAAGCAAAGGGTTTTCCTATAATGATTTTGTTGAAGAAAAGGATGTAAAAATGGATAGAGATGCCATGGCAGATTTGCTAATGTATGATACTATTAATATTCCATTGATTATAATTGGCAATCGCATATTAAAGGATGAGGATGTTACAAAGGAACAATTAATAAAAGAGGCAATTGAGGAATGGTTAAAAAACCTCAATTGATGTGCAAGGATTGTGAATATTGGTATGGAGCTGATGATAATGATTATGGACCTTGTAGCATAAAACATGCGAGAGGAGATAAAAAATTTATTACACATGGCTTTCATGAGTGTGATGAATTTGAATATAAGATTAGCAATGCGTGAAGATTATGAAGAACTTTTAGAACTCTCAAATGAAGCTGAATGGAATTATGAAATTGAGGATTTTGTTTTAATGAATGAATCTGGAATATCCAAAATTTTAGTGGTTGAGAGATCTAATGCTATAGAGAAATCTGATATTATTGGAATGATTACAATATTTGATTACGGTCAAATAGGTTGGATATCAAATTTAATAGTTAGGGAGAATTGGCGAAGAAAGGGAATAGGAAGTTTATTGCTTAGAGAAGCTTTGAAATTACTAAATGGTAAGAAAACCATCGCTCTATTTTCAAAGCAAGAATCCATAGGGTTCTATTTAAAAAATGGATTTAAAATTGATAGAGAGTTCTATTTCGTGAGGTTTAATGGTAATGGTAAGGAATATGAAAACCTTATAGGAGATTGGGATGAGGATATTTACATTATGGATCGCTTTTGCTTTGGCTATGATAGGAAGCCGCTGTTAAAGCTGATGATGAGCCGTGGATATATTATTAAGAGAAATAGAGAGTTTGCAATCATTCGTCCAAGCCCTAAGGAGAGCACAATTGGTCCAGTAATATCTAATAATGAATCCTTTCTTTTTATTGCCATGGCCTCTTCTGGCAAAGGATCAGTGGCGGTTACTACTACTTATTATGATTTTGTGGATATTATATACAAAGTTTATAGAATGTATTTAGGAGAACCTCCATATACATATTACCCACTTGTTAAAGCCTTTGCAGGATTAGAGTATGGGTAGGTGTGAATATGTTAATATTCAATACTAGAACTCAAAATAAGGAGGAATTCATTCCAAGTGAGCCAAGTAAGGTTAAGATATATGTATGTGGCCCCACAGTTTATGATCTTTGCCATATAGGTCATGCGAGAAGCTATGTTTGCTTTGATGTATTAAAACGATATCTTATTGAACTGGGCTATAGAGTAGTTCATATTCAAAATTTCACGGATATAGATGATAAAATTTTTGAAAGAGCGAGAAGAGAAGGGGTTAGTTCAAGCGAAATTTCAGAAAGATATATAAATGAATACTTTAAGGATATGGATGCACTTAATATAATGAGAGCCAGCAAATATACTAGAGTAACAGAATATTTACAGAAAATTGTTGAAATTGTTGAAAAGCTATTGAACTCTGGCTATGCATATCGCTATGGCAATGAGATATACTTTGATGTAGAAGCTTCTGGTGGTTTTGGTGAATTAATTAAAAATGTAGAAGAATTCATAGTGGATAGCATAAAAGTGGAAGGTAAGAGAAAACCATTTGACTTTGTTCTATGGAAATTTGATGAAAATGGCTTTAATAGTAAGATTGGAAGAGGATTTCCAGGATGGCATGCTGAATGTGTAGTAATGTCCATGGAAAATCTAGGAAATGAAATAGATATACATTGGGGAGGAAAAGATTTAATTTATCCTCATCATGAATGTGAATCTTTAATAGCCAAAGCTTTAGTAGGAAAGAGATTTGTAAAGTATTGGATGCATAATGGTTTAGTATTGCTTGAAGGCAGAAAGATGTCTAAATCCTCCTCAAAAATATACATAAGAGAAATTTTAAAGTACTATCCTGCGCCTGTTTTAAGAATGTGGATTTTATCAAAACATTATAGGAGGGATTTGAGCTTCTCTGAGGAAGATTTAAACACAGCTTGGAAGAAATATGAGAAAATAAAAAGAGCAGCTAAAAAAGCTGGGGATGAAGAGAACTCTAAGACAAAGGAATATATTCAAGAGTTCCTTTCAGCAATGAATGATGATATGAATACGGAAAAAGCCATTGAAGTAGTGGAGGAATTTTCTGAGAAAAATTTGCATGGATTAAGGTTATATAAAATCTTTGAGAGAGTTCTTGGAATAGAATTATAAAACGCTCTTTAAGCGGCTTAAAAGCCAATCTCTATCCAATGCCATAAGCAATGGAGCTAATCTTGGTCCTTTATCAGAACCAAGAATTATTTTATATATTATACTAAAGGCTCTTCCAACCTCAAGTCCATATGCTCTTGCAGTATTGAAGATTTCATTTTGAAGTTCATTCTCTGATAAATCCCTCTCTATTAAAAGAATCAAACTTCTTATGAATTCCTTTTCCTCTTGGCTCGGTCTATATATGGGCTTTTCCATTGAAATTTTGAACTTAATATTTTCAGGTGCATAGAGCTCAAGCCATCTCTTAGCCATCTTCAATCTTCTCTTTGCATCTTCTATATCTTCATTCGATGGTTGAACTCCACTAAGCTTCTTCAAATAATCTATTGTTTTCTTCAAAATCTTTTCCATTTCAAGGAGATTTTCCAATTGAACCATTATTATACAATATCTATAGGGTAATCTAATGGGAGGTCTACTTGGAATATTGCTCATAATACATAATTCATATAAATCCTTATAATATTGAAAATTCTCTTCAGATGATAATTTTTCCAAACCAAAGTATATCCTTTCAAGTCTATCAAATCCATCCACTATATCAGGAATGCGCTCTGGAAGAAATTCTATATGGCGCATTGGATCGACGTTTAAAATCATAAATCTCATGGCCTCAGGGGGGGCAATTTCAAGCCATTCTTTAGGAGTAAAGGTTATTCCTTTATGAGTTTTCATGGCTTTTCCACCTAGAGTTAACCATTCATATGGAACCTTCAGCGGTCCTTTATAGCCGAATAATTTTGAACAAACCTCTAAGGCCATATCATAAGCTCCACCCTTAACACAATGATCTTTTCCAGCTGGTTCGCAGCTCACATTGAATATAGCCCATTTAGCTGCCCAATCCACCCTCCAGCTCAGTTTGAGCTGTAAATCAGAAATTCTTCCAATTCCTTCATAACCACATACTAAACATCTATATTTTGCTAAATCTCTATCTAAATTCCACCAATCAAGCTTATTGGGTGAAACTTCCTTCTCCTTTGAAGCAATTTTTCCACAGTTTTCGCATACAACCATTACTGGATTCCAATCCTCTTCATTTCCAATATACTTATTCCTTATTTCCTTTATTAATTCCAAATTTTTGAGAACAATTCTTATGGCATTTTTCATTTCCTTTCTTCTATAAAGTTCATGAGCATATATTATGTTTGGATTTACTCCAAGCTCATCTTGATATTGAATAAATTCCTCAGAGAAATGAACGGCATAGCTTTCATGACAGCCATAAGGATCTGGCACTTGTGAAAGTGGTCTTCCAATGTTTTCTTCAAATCCCTTTGGAATTTCCAATCCTACTGGTATAGATTTCAATGGATCATAGGAGTCAATTATAAAATTGAATATGGATTCATAACCTCTATTCTTAAGCTCTCTTTGAATGGCACTACATATGAATTGTTCCCTCTCAGCGCCTATGTGTATTGGTCCCGAGGGGGTTTTTCCAGTATGTATAACTATTTGTGGATCATTTCTAGCTAGAATTTCATCCACAATTCTCTTTATCCAATGCATTTACATCCCCAGCATTTTTCTTACTTCTTCACATCCTCCTCTTTCCTTAGCCGCTATAATTTTGAAAGCCGATATTCCCTTAGGAAGCACTTCCAGATCCCTTCCAGTACATTCCTTTATGATATCTCTTGCTGCAAATAATACCTCATCATTTATTTCAGCATCTGTTCTATCTGCCATATGTACTAATAAAGCTTCAATAGTTCTTGGCTCTATTGGACTAGATTTTCCATGATGAGCTATAACTGCATGTATAACCTCCAATGGAAACTTTCTCAAATATAATTCTCCAATAATTAATGATAGATGATCTATTCTTTCACCTAGCTTTGATCTTTTGAATCTTCCATCTTCAGCTTGAATATATGTTATATATTTGAATACATCATGAAGAAGCGAAGCAGCAATTATGACATCCCTATTGATCTTCACATCATACATTTCCTCTAATATATCTGAAAGAGCAAGAGCTATTTTTGTGGTAGCCAAGGTATGAATTATAAGACCTCTTTCATAGGAATGATGTCTCCTTTTACTCGCTGGAGATTCCTCAAATTCTATAGAATCTTTAAAATCCATTAATAATGGTCTAGGATTCTTCAATAATTCAATTACCTTCTCCCTTAGTTCATCATTCCTAATTTTTTCAGCAATTTTTATTAATTCTTCCATATCATTCCTCATAAAATTTTGGAGGTATTTTAGGATTTTGGACTCACACTTTTAATTCATGAGCGACAAGATTAAAACTCAGTTCTTTATAGAAATACTATGAGCGGGGATTCCCAAGCCAGGTCAAAGGGGTAGGACTGAGGCTCCTATGGCGTAGGCCTTCGTGGGTTCAAATCCCACTCCCCGCACCATTATTCATATTAATTGTTTCAAGAATAATTTGTAAACCATCAATACTATCACAGCTGGAATAAGCCCCATTGCTATAATAAATGCTAGATTTCCCAGAGGAAACTCCAATTCCATCGCTCTATTCCTTTCCGCTAAATTTTCATTAACGGAAGTTTTCATAGGCTCTTTCATAGGATCTGAGGGAATTTCCTGTAGAGTCCTCTGTTGTAGTACTATAAGCGGCATAGTCATTACTACTATCCCCATTACCATAGCTATGATATAGAGCTTTATTCTCAATTTCATCAAGTATATTCTCTTCAAAATTATATATTAATCTACATTTTTGAACGGTTTTCAATAATGAGCTTTATGCTCTCGGCCCATAAAATTGCTGAAGATATAGTTCCAAATATTATGGCCACAATGTTATGTATGGACCAATCATGCTTGTAAAGCAATATATATGTAATCAACATACTCGTTATGAAGACAGCATAGAATATAAATCTCGGTATGAGAAATCTTCCAAATTTAACAAAAAACTTCATCACTCCAACTTTAACATTTTGCACCAAAAAGTACTCTCCGCCATTTGTTTTTCCCACTAATCCTAGAGAAACTAATTTTTCCAGATGATATGCGGCCAGGCTTGGGCTTGAGAAATTTAGCTTCCTCTGAATCTCTCTTACGCCAACTTTTTCATCAGCCCTCTCAAGCAAATATCTATAGACTTTTAGAGTCTTTCCCCTTAGCTGCCCCTCTATATCTTTATCCCTCATATGGAATAACTTATAATTCTTTAATTAAAAAATTTGTTCGAAGCATTCGAACATCTGTCCTAAATTATAGGATTATCTTATTGCAATACAAAATTAATTTTGTGAAATCATGCATAGGAAATTCATTATCACAATAATCCTGATGTTGCTAATTCCTTTCATTAGTACAGATGCCGCAGGAATGAAGACATTTCAATCAAAGGAAGAACTTGAGAGATTCATAAATATGAGAATGAATGCCACGTTGATATTTGATTCCCCAAGCATTTCAATTTTTGAAGCCTCTCGTAACAATCTAGCCGCTAAATCATCCAATGATTATTCCACGACTAATATACAGGTGGAGGGGGTGGATGAAGCAGATATTGTTAAGACTGATGGTGAGAGAATTTTCCTAGCTTCAAATAATAAAATCTATATAATAAAGGCATTTCCAGCTTATGAAATGAAAATAATTTCAATGCTGGAAATTGATGGAAATATTCATGGACTCTTTATAAAGGGAAATAACTTGGTCATCATATATTCCAAGTCGATATTAATACTAGATGAAATATTAAAAAAGATCATTCGACCTAGGCATCATGTCTGGCTATATATGGATGTGTATGATATAGCTGACAAGCCTAATAGAATAGGCAGCATTGCAATTGATGGATGGTATATTGCTTCGAGAATGGTTGAAAATTATGTCTATATGGTTTCTATACAACCAATTCGAAAAATTGAACTGCCCAGAATCTCAATAGATGGATTTGAAATTACCATTCCGCCTAATAGTATATACTACTCTGAAGCTATAGATCGGCCATATGGATTTACCATAATTACAGCAGTGGACATTTCAAGCCCAAGCCTGATGGCAGCAAAGGCAGTGCTTACAGGTTCCACAACTGACATTTATATGTCCAAAAATAATCTCTATGTGGCGTTTCCAAAGTTTCGCTTCACCACTGAATTATATAGAATCTCCATAAAAGGCCTTGATATTTCATGTAAAAATGGCTTGGAAGTTCCAGGGATGATTATAAATCAATTCTCAATGGATGAATATGATGGATACTTCAGAGTAGCTACAACATCAACTAATGGCAACAATATATATGTTATAAGAGTAGATGATATGAAAATTGTTGGAAAACTTGAAGGATTGGCGTATGGTGAGCGAATATATTCTGCTAGGTTTATGGGAGATCGTTGCTATTTAGTTACCTTCAAGATAATTGATCCATTATTTACTATAGATCTATCCAATCCACTTGAACCAAGGGTTTTGGGAGAGCTAAAAATACCTGGCTTCAGTCAGTATCTCCACCCATATGATAACAACCATCTTATTGGTATAGGTAGAGACGTCATACTTTCTGAATACGGCGATTTTGCATGGCATCAAGGCTTGAAGATCTCTCTCTTTGATGTATCCAATGTTAGCTATCCAAAGGAAGTTAGCAGCATTATAATAGGTGATAGAGGCACGTATTCTCCTGTACTATTTGATCATCATGCTTTTCTCCTAATTAAGGAGAAGAATATGTTTGTAATTCCAATCCTTGAAATAGAGAAACTTAGTGACGCCCCTCCATGGGAATATGGAAAGCCCATATTTCAAGGAGCTTATGTATTCAAAATCTCATATGAAGGGATTATTTTAATAGGAAAAATCTCCCATTGTGATAGCAATTATTATGAGGTTAAGAGATGTGTTTATATCGATAATGCACTCTATACTATAAGTGATGCTAAAGTTAAGGCAAACTCCCTTATAGATTTGAGCGAAATTCATGAATTAAAAATCCATGAATTAATATTGACTAAATAATTTCTTTAACATTATTGAATGCGAATCTGTGAAACATAATGAGCATTATACCTTGCAATTTTTAATAATTTCTAATTTATGATAAATACTCAAAATTTTATGATTATAGAAAATCCATCGCCATATTGAAAACAAAATATATTATAAAAAGCATATAATTAAATTGGAGGTTCTATGCCAATTATTCATGTATATGGTTGGAAGGGACTCTCAGATGAAGCTAAGAGGAAAATTATAGCAGGAATTACAAAAGTCTTCACTGATATGGGAATACCAAAGGAGGCTGTTGAAGTAATTATTCATGAAATTCCTAAGGAGAGCTGGGGAGTTGGTGGTGAGCTTGCAAGCGAGAAGCTGCGTGATTTTCGTCCACCATAGAAATTTTTTTAATAATTATTATTTCAGAAAATTAGCATAAAGAATTTATAATATAATTATATTATCAAATTATGGAGAGGTAAATTTATGCCAAAAGTAAGAGTGGATCCAGATAAATGCAATGGCGATGGCCTTTGCATATCAGTTTGTCCAACAAACGTTTTCGACTTTATAAACAATAAAGCTGTTCCTGCTAGAGAACAAGACTGTATACTATGCATGGCTTGTGTAACTCAATGTCCAACTCAAGCAATAACTGTGGAGGAATAACCTCTTTATATTCATTTTTTAATAACTCTGAAGTTTTGGTTGAAGAATTATTAAAAATTGAGATGGTTAATATTTCTAAGGAAATACAACTTCCTTAAGGAGCATTTAGATTGCTCCAAAGCAATAATTGGAAATAATAATTGGGAATAATTAAAGAAATAATAAAATAAATAAAATTATCTATGAAGATTTAAAAGCATCTCTTTATTTTTGTTCATTTTTCGAAAAGTCATGACATTAAATCTATTATGCTAAATGAGTTTAATGAAACTCTTAAATTGAACCTGGGCGTATTCAAAGGGTTGAAAATTAAATTGTACCGCCATAATAGAGAAATTAAGTGATTAAAATTACCTCCTTATCTGTTGTTAGTATAGTGTGTTCTGCTTGAGCTACAGTTTTTCTTGAAGCCTCTATTAATACTGGATATTCATAAATTATTTTATTTTTCATGAGATTCTTCAGAATTTCTTCAGGCAAATCTATCCATCTTTTAGCAAAGGGGAGTGTTCTATATCTTCTGAAGATTTCATCAAAGTATTCTTTGATTTTTTGATCCTTTGGGCCCTTCAATTTAACTATGTGCAAAATATTGCCAGGAGGTCCATTAATAACTTCTCCTTTTGCATCAGATAATGTAACAAAGGGCTCTATGGCATATATTGACCATGGTTCTATCCTTCCAGGATGAGTGCCTGAGATATTAGGTATACTGATGCCTGAGTGTACTATATATCTGGATATACTATGTCCTGTTAAATTTGATATAGGCTTATAGCCATATGAGTTTATTACTTTTTCTATAATCCCTCCAATGTCTGATACTTTCATTCCAATATTTATTACCTCAAGCGCTTTATCCAAAGCTTCTTCTGCAACATCAACCATTTCCTCATAATCTGATTCCAATGATATTGTTATAGCAGTATCAGCTATTAATCCATTTACATGAGCTCCAAAGTCTATCTTAATGAGACTTCCATAGTTTATTATACTATCATCCTTTGGAGGAGAGGTATAATGCGCTCCTACATAATCTATTCCAATATTACATGGAAAGGCTGGTTCTCCTCCTAATCTTCTAATCTCTCCTTCTATTATCTCACATAATTCTAATATCTTCATTTTCTCCTTGATGAAATACTTAATTCTATTTCTTACCTCTCTTGTTATTTTTCCAGCCTTAATCGTCCATTCAATTTCCTCCTCAGTAAGCATAAGTCTTATATGCAAAAATTATTTATAAAAACTAATTTAATTGATTCCATATGTGTGTACTAGGAAAGGATATTTTAATTGAACTTAATAAAAAATATAAAATAATAAATCCCTTCAATGAATCTCAACTTGATGGAGATAGCTATGTGCTAACGGTCGGTCAAGATATAACGCTTCAATATTTAGAGCATCAAAACGTCATTTCTCATGAAATTGTATTCACTCCACCAAATTATATAGCATATTTAACTGCAAAGAGCAGATATGGTAGAATGGGTTTATCCTTTTTAAATGCTGCAAAAGTTCATAGCGGCTTCTGTGGGAGACTTGCTTTGGAAATAGTGAATTTAAACAACGAGAGAAAGCCAATAACAATAAGAAGAGGAGATCCATTCATGCATATTGAATTTATAAAGAGAGAGGGAGGCCCATCTCCTTACGAGGGTGAATATCAATTTCAATATATGACGCGTGAGGAAATAGAAGAATATATTCCAATATTGAAAGAGATCATTCCTAACTTTGAAAGACTATTCAAGATATGGATGAGTAGACATTATGACTGGACGAGCTTCCATAAGTGATCTCCAATATGGTGAAGATTTTTAATTGCCTTTCCTTTCCTTTTTTCTAAAACTTCCATAGGACTCATGATAATTTTTCCTATGGCTATGGGTTTTCCATATTTCTCATCAACTATTACTACAACGTCGTTCAAATTTCCATGAATACTTCTTATGCCTGGCGCCATTACATCAGCTCCATTTACTATGTGTGGAACAGCCCCCATATCGATTATTACTTTTGGAAAGGACTCTAAAAGCTCCTGCCTCAGTGGAGGAATGAGCTCTTCATTAATTACTATGGCTATGGCTTTTTCCTCTTGAACGTATATTTTATTTCCATCTTTTATTTCTAAAATTTCTATTACTTTTCTTCTATCTATTTTCTCATAAATTGATGGAAGTTTATCTTTTAAAATTTCGAGGAATTCCTTTTGTTCCTTAGAACTCAATGGATGTCTCTTTTTAATCATTTTCAAACTCTCCGATAGGCTTAAATAATGTATTTTATTAACCCATTGTTAGCTTTTACGGTAGGCGTTAGATATGAGCGAGCATAGTGCTACTGAGCTATTAACACAATCCCTTGGCTCAATTGTATTGGTAAAATTGAAGGGTGGAAGGGTAGTAAGAGGGCTTCTGAGGAGCTTTGATCAGCACTTGAATCTAGTCTTGGATGAAGCCGATGAGCTTATAAGTGAAGGTGAAACTAGAAAATTGGGAACAATAATAGTTAGAGGAGATAACGTAGTCATAATATCTCCATCTCCAAAGTGATGAAATATGAAAGGAACACCCTCCATGGGTAGGAGATCGAGAGGAAAAACTCATATAATTTGCAGAAGATGTGGTAATCATAGCTATCATATACGTAAAAAGAAATGCGCCGCTTGTGGCTATGGAAGATCAAAGCGTAGAAATGATTGAAAAAATTTAAAATGAAGCCTTTCATATAGAAAAATGGGCCGGTAGCTCAGCTGGCAGAGCGCCCGCTTGGCGTTGTTATACACCAAAATGCGGGAGGCCACGGGTTCAAATCCCGTCCGGTCCACTTTATCAATTTTCATTTGATTGCTAAGCGTTTTGGCATTGAGCAAGAAATATAATTAAGCAATGAGAATGAATGGCCATCTGAAATAGAGGTTTTTAACAAACAATACCATTTAAACGAATTTAACATGCTGAACTATATCAAATAGAGCAAACTTTCAGCAATCATTTATCTCCATTCATTATAGAAAATATATTCAAGTCATCCCTTAGGACTATTCTATATTTTATGGCCTCAGTAATCATTGGCTCTCCCTTCTCCAACAATTTTTCAAACTCTTTGAGCGTTAAGGCGATAACTTGATAGCCTGGGGGTATGTCTAGATCCTTTAATCTCTTCAGTGGATTCTCTGTAAGCTCCTCTGAAATGATAAGAACATCTATATCACTCCAAATGTTAAAATCCCCTCTAGCATAGGAGCCAATTAAGATAGCTGTAACCTTGAACTGGATTCTCGAGGCCCATTCCTTTGCCTCTAGTATACACCTTTCCCTTAACTTTCTCCTTTCTTCAATGATCTCCATTTCTCTTCAACCCAGCCTATTATATCCTCAGCCAACCTTATGGCATCCTCAGCATCCTCCTTTGTATAATATTCATCTGGACTACCCTCAACCCATGCATTCGGATATCTTGTTGGCACATAATATTTATCTAAAGTCTTAACAGTCTGAATTATTCCATCCTTAAGGATGTCCTCCATGCCCTTTAGAAGTTTTGATAAACTATGCCCATATGAAGGCATACCCAAACCCCTAAGCAGAGCTTTTACAGCAAACTCAGCTGCTTGATGTGATTTGAAACAGGCCCAGTTATAATCGCCTCTCTCAAGATCTCCCTTTGCAGAATCTAAAGTCCTCCTACTGAAGAGCATCCACCTCAAGTACTCACTTTCGTCCATAAACTTTTCACAATAATCTAAACCGTGAGTTATTTTTTAACTTTCTGGGTTGAGAGAAATGATAGAACACCTTTAAGTCATTTGAGCATTAAAAACCTCAACTTCATGGTGATTGGTTTACATCGCCTCCCTTTTATTATATAATGCAATTTTGACCAATTTATTTTTCAGCTTTTCACTGTATATGCTATCCTCAATCTTCTCACATCATTTTCCATAGGATCAATTCAAAGGATCAATTCATCAAAATAAAAATTTAATAAATTACCTCAATCAATTCTTTCATTGAGATGAATTAATTTCTCTATAAGCTTCAATACCCTCTCTTTTATTATATCCCTAATTTTTCTAGCCTCTTCTAAGGACATTTTAGCTGGATCTGGCAAATTCCAATTTTCAACATATTTAGCATTAACAGCTGGGCATAGAGAACCACTACAAACTATTATAACCACATCAGCCTCTTTCTGATACTCCTTTTTCATCAACTTAGGCCTTTTATCGCTTATATCTATTCCTTCCTCTTGCATTAGTTTAATGGCATTTGGATGTACATTTTCTGCAGGCATTAGGCCAGCACTTATTGCCCTCCATCCCTTAGGTGCAAATTTATTAAAATAGGCCTCAGCAATTTGACTTCTAAAACTATTTTCAACACATACAAATAGAATGGTCTTCAATTATATACACCTTAATTTCATTACTCAGCATTACTAGTTTAAAAGAATTTTCCCTAAATATTATTAATTTTTATAAATATTTTTACTAATATTATTAAATTTTTTATAATTTCAAAATTTATAAAAAATAGGTTTATATTTAGAAATATAATTCTATTAAAATTATAATGAATTGAAAGAATTATGTGATCAAATGAATGGGAAATATATTGTCAATTCATGACAACTTTAGATTAATTTCTGATAAAATAGAGGATATGTTAAATTCATAAATGAAAATTAGCTAATTAGCTAAGGCTGCAAAAACTTATTGCAATTAGAGGGAAATGCCTTCAGTAAATTAAGCTTATTCCAAAATACTCATCAATGAAAAGCTCATCTGTCTCACATTAGCGCTTGCCTTAAGTCCATCCATTAACTTCTTTAACTTCTCCACCCTTCCTTTTATTACCATTACTTCCAAACAATTTTTTTCATCTACATGAACGTGAACAAATGCAATTATTATATCTCCGAATTCATGTTGTAATTTTTCTGTGGCCTTTTCTCCCTTTTCATAGAGGACGCTAAGTGTGCCAATTACTTCACCCTTTATGCTCTCCAAAGTTTTATGCTCATATATGTACTTTCTCAGAGCATGTCTCAAGATTTCTGATCGACTAATGTACCATTCTTTACTTAGCATTTTGTTTAACTCTTCCAAGAGTTCATCTGGAATAGATATGCTTACTATTACCACCTCTTTCTCACCACTATTATCATATATATCAATAAGAGAATTAATACAATCATGGCTGAAGTTGCTATTCTATAGTATGCTGATATGATTATACCAGAGATTACTCCAATAATGGCTATTGTAATAGAGGAAATTAAGGTTTTTATGAAAGAGCATTTCAGTCTTAATGCTGCTAGAGCTGGTATTACCATAAGAGCTACGACTAACACTGTTCCAACCATCTTTATGGATAATATTATAGCAACTGCAATCATTAGATTGAAGCATATTGAAATCCTTCTCACGGGTATTCCCATTATTTTCGCCTCATCCTCATTGAAGATAATGGCTAAAATCTCCCTATGAAAATTGCTTAGAAATGCTGCTATAGAAGTTGCAAGCAAGGTTATCAAAATAATTTCCTCTCTACTTATTGTAAGTATGGAACCGAAGAGAAAAGAAAAGATATCAACACCAAAACCTCTAGTTACACTAATTATAGCAAGGCCAATAGAGAATCCTACAGCTAACATGAGTGCAATGGCTGAATCCGAATAAGCATGCCCTTTACTTCTCATATGGCTAATTAAAAATATTGAAATTATCGATACAATCAATGCTGTTAGAAATGGATCGATGCCTATTAAGAGACCAAGCGCTAATCCTCCAAAAGCCGTATGAGCAGCTCCATCAACAATCATTGATTCCTTTTTGAGAACCAAGAATAGTCCTATCCATGCTGATATTATTCCTATTAATATTCCTCCAATAATTGCATTTTGAAAAAATTGATAATTAAGAAGTTCAATCAACAAATTCACCTCTACATTCATGTCTATGAAATACAAAGTAGAAGTGTTCTCCATAAGCCTTTCTTAAAACTTCTTCAGCTTCCTTTCCAACTTTTGCCACATAAACTTCTTTATTAACACATATCACCTTATTCATTTTACAAAATACTACAGATAAATCATGAGATACCATAAGTATGGTTACATTCATTTTATGATTTAATTCAGACATTTTTTGATAGAATTTTTCTTGAATCGATGCATCCATGCCAGCTATTGGCTCATCAAGTATTAATACCTCTGGCTTTCTTACTAAAGCTCTAGCTACGAACATTCTTTGCTTTTGTCCTTCTGAAAGCTCCCCTATTCTCTTATTTGCAACCTCAGCTAATCCCATGAATTCTAATGCTAAATCAACCTCCTCCCAATCCTCTCTATTAATTTTCCTTCCAGCCTTTCTTCCAAGCCTTCCAAGAACTACAAACTCTTTTACTGATAGAGGAAAATTTCTATCGAAATTTGTGGCATCTTGTGGTATGAATGCAATTCTATGCCAATCCTTGAAATCTTTCAACTCCTTTCCAAACCACTTAATTGATCCACTAATTCTGGGAATTCTACCAAGTATAGCTAAAAGTAATGTAGTTTTTCCTCCACCATTCGGCCCAATAATTCCAATGTAATCTCCTTTTAGAACTTCAAATTCCGCTCCATCTATTACAATCCTTCCATTTCTTATCACTTTTAATTCCTTTACTTCTAAAACTTTCTCCATATTATCATCCCAATCCCTTCTTTAATGCCTTCAAATTTTCCTCAAGTTGTTCTAAATAGTCCTTTCCATCAATTGGCCCTAACATCAAGTAGAGCTCTTCTATTTCAACATTTGGGACTTCTTTTTTAATAGTTTCAATATAAGCCTTTGGATAAGTTGGATCAGTGTAAATTATCGTAATATTATGCTTTATAATTAAGTCTATTATTTCCTTAATTACTATAGCACTTGGCTCCTCCTCAGCTGAAATACCAATTACTCCAATTTGCTTAAAACCATATCTTACAGCTAAATAGCCAAAAGCTTCATGAGAAACAATAATTACTTCTCTTTTCTTATTCAAAAGCTCTTTTTGATATTTTAAGTCTAAATCTTCTAATTTAGTTTTCAATTCATTGAATCTTTCTTGATAATAGCTCTTTCCTTTAGGATCCTTTTCCATAAGAGCAAGGAATATTTTCTCAGCTTGCCTCATGGCCATATAGGGAGAGATCCAAGTATGTGGATCAGTTTCACCATTATGCTCTATCAATGGAAGATCCTTCGTAGTATCTATTATTAATTTATCTCTTACGTTTACTAATTTCATTATTTCATACTTTAACCAATCATCCATTCCTGCTCCATTGATGACTACTACATCAGCTTTTTGCACCTCCAATATATCTGAAGGAGAGGGCTGCCAATGATGAGGATCCACGTTATAAGGTATTAATGTTGTTACTGTTATTCTTTCTCCTCCTATTTTCTCAGTTAAGTAAGCTAAGGGATAGAAGGTTACTACTACTCTTATTTTACCTTCATTTATCAAATATGGATTAGGGGATGTGAATATAAGTGCTATAATAGATGCCATAATAGATGCTAAAATAATCAAAGCAATTATGCGCCCTTTCATATGCTACATTATTGCTTCTCAATTTATTAATTTTTCTATAATTTTTTAATAAAAATTATTAATTTAAAATTTAGAATTAATAATTGCGAAAGAATTATCATTAAGGGAGGGAATTAATTTACTATGGCTGATAGACCGAGATTTGGACCAGCAGGAATTCCACCCTCTTTTAGGGAAATGAAAGCAAGCCTTCTAGATGTTCCAAGATTATTGAGAGAAGAGGGTCTTGATGCTTTTGAATATCAAGCTGTTCGCTGGGGGGAAAAACCTCAGATAAAACAGAAGGATGCTGAGGCCTTTGGAATAAAAGCTAAAGAAAATGATGTGATTTTAAGTATTCATGCCTCATATTTTATCAATTTTTGCGGAAATAAAGATATAGTAAGAGCAAGTAGAAATAGATTGATAGCATGTGCTTTAGCCTCAAATTGGATGAGAGCTAGTCCAGTAGTTTTTCATGTTGGATACTATGGTGGAAGAAGCCCAAGGGAAACTCTTGAGCATTGTAAGAATGAGCTAAAGAGTTTAGTTGAAGAGCTTAAGTCAATGGGTATAAATTCAAGCCTAGGTCCGGAGACCATGGGGAAACTTTCTCAATTTGGATCTCTTGAGGAAATAATATCACTTTGTGAACACATTGAAGGTCTGAAACCAGTAATAGATTGGGCTCATTTACATGCAAGAGATGTTGGAAAATTTAAAACTATAGAGGATTATAGAGAGGTTTTAATTACTATAGAGAATAGGCTTGGATCAGAGTATCTTAAAGACTTACATTGTCACTTCACAAAAATAGAGTTTACAAATAAAGGAGAGAGGCAACATCATACTTTAGATGAAGAGGGTTATGGGCCTAATTTTGAACTATTAGCTGAAGTAATTATAGAGTTTAAAATTGCTCCAATAATAATAAGTGAAAGTCCAGTGCTTGATGTTGATGCTATAAAAATGAAGAATATCTTAATGAAAAAAATGAAATTTTAGAGACCTGCTTCTCTCAAGGCCTCCCTTAAAGTCTCCTCACTTGGGCAAACGCCTATTATTCTTATGTCCTTATCTATAACAATGGCTGGGCCCATCTCTATGCCATATTCATTGAGCTTTGGATTAATTCCTCTATAGATTTCAATTTCTATTCTATCTTTGTATTCTTCCTTTATTTTCTCTATAAGTTTAAGTAAGTTTCTTCCTCCTGAACATGGAGGCTCTGATACAAATACTTCAACCTTTATTGCCATAATTACACCCCCATTTCCTTCAATGCATTTTCTATAGTTTTCATGCTGGGGCAAACTCCCATGATCTTTATTTTACCTTCATTAAACACAATGGCTGGAACTACTGTTAATCCATATTTTTTGAACTCCTCACAAGGTCCCATGTGTTTTATCACTTCTACTCTATCTCCATATTTGCTTTTTATTATATCGCAGTATTCTAAGAGCTTAGCACAGCCTGGACATGGCGGTTGGGCTGTAAATGCCTCTACCTTAACCACCATATTACTCACCGAATTTTTTTAATAATTATCCTCAATTTAAGCTTATAGCACGAGCCTTCAACCGCCTTATAAATTCATATTAATGTAGATTTTATGAGGCTATGATGAATATAAAACATTTTGTATTTTTACTTACCACTGTTTCTTTACTTACTATTGTTTTCTCAGTACAACCAATATTGGCTTATTCCGAGAGCCAATATATACCATATTCTAACTTTAATTTCATATATAATTTATCTCCTGCTGGATTAGATGAAGGTCAAAAAATTGGATTCATTCAAAATCACCCTATTCGTGAAAATATTGCGGAATGGGGTTGGTTTAATCTTCGTGTCAGGGCATATGCAGCAACCCCCATAGGTGGAACACAGCCCTATAGACCTAATGTTAATGTTACAGCTGAGCTATATTATTCAGGAAGCTTTTGGCGTCCATTTAGCTATGTTGAATCTAGAACGATAAATCCATCTATTGAGGTTTTAGATTTTAAAATACCATATGATCCATTTGGCAATCAAATAGGAAATTCTAGTTATGGATATTCAACGCTTAGCATGAATACATCGGGAAGTATGAACTATAGTATTAGGCTAGCTCAATTATATGCCTCAGCAGATTATTGGTTTAGCAATCATGAAGCTCTCTTTGAATGGGCTGTAGCGGATGTTAAATTGAAAATGATTACAGGGGCAATTTTAACATTTTATTGGACTGAGATTGCTTCAATTCAATGTTCTTCAAGCCCTTCAGTGGGTTATCCTATATTGTTTATAGCCATGATAAGGGATGGTGTGCCTCCTTATAATATTAAATGGAATTTTGAGGGGCGAATAATTGAACAACAAGTACAAGGAAAAATAGGAGAGAGTGTTTTCACAAGCATACAATATACCTTTACAACACCTGGTAATTATAATATAACTTTAACAGCAATAGATTCCATGGGAATTTCAGATACAAAGTGGATTTTGATTAAAGTTTCTTCAGTTTATTTAACCATACAAACATCCATAGGTGGAACAACAAACCCTCCTCCTGGCATATATAGCTATATGAAGGGTGAGCAGATTTCCATTCAAGCTCTGCCAAGCCCTGAATATGTATTGGGTTGGTGGGAATTGGATGGTGTTATTTCTGGGGATGAGGATTCCTTTCGTATCATTATGGATAGAAATCATACAGTTAAAGCGATTTTTGTACAAAGGCTTATTGCATCATTAACAGCAGCCCCCTCCTTTGGATTAGTTCCATTAAATACAACATTCACATGTATTACATCTGGAGGCCTTTCGCCCTATAGCTATGAATTGGAATTTGGGGATTCAGGCGTTTTTATTTTGAATCAGAGCAATTTTACGACGATTCAAACTTGGCATGTTTACTCTCAAGCTGGAAATTATAATGCTAAATTAACTATAGTGGACTCTATGGGAAGAAAAGGCTATGCTTCTACAACAGTAATAGTTCAAAATCCCTTGGGGTTGGATATAACACTTTCGAAATCAAATGATATAATTATAGCTCCTGGACAAACTGGGACATCTATTATATATGTAAATGCATCAAGAGCAGAACCTGTTTTACTTTCAATGCAATGGATTGGAAATGTACCAGCTGATGTATTTTCATCAATAAATCCAACGTCATTAATTCCAAATGGAACTGCCATGCTTATAATATCAGCAGATTCAAAAACTCCATTGGGCAATTACGTTTGTAGAATTATAGGTACTGCTGGAAATACTACAGCATATGTGGATGTTCATGTAAGTATATTACAGCGAATCTATTATCTTACAATATCTTCAGCTAATGGTGGAACTACAGAACCACCTCCTGGAATATATGCTCATCCATCTGGATCGATTGTTCATATAAAGGCAATTCCAAATGTGAATTGGAGTTTATCTGCTTGGAGAGTTGATGGATTGTTATCTGGGGGTAATGAGGTTTTAATTATAAAAATGGATGGAAATAGAACCATACAACCAATATTCCTTCAGAATAACTTTTCTCAATCACAATTTATTATTGATGTAAAATATTTTGAAGCAGGTGTATGGAGATCTGGCTCACAGAGTAATCCATTGGATTTCTCAAAATATGGAGCAGTGAAATGGAACATAAGTAATATAGAACTTCTATCTCCCATCACCATATCTACAACTTTAGGATCTCAAATTTCCATTCAATTTGATCCATTAAATACAGATAATAAGTTTATTAGCACTTGGGGGGGAAAGCCAAAATCAAAAGTATGGTCAGCTAGATTATATACAACAAGCGGCAGCTATAATAATGATATATTACCTTCACTAATAACATATCCTTCTTCTTATTCGGCTATAGTTCTTCCACCTTCATCAATATTAGAAATAAAATTGAAGTGGATGGATTATCCTATAAATGTTACATGCAATGCCCCTTGGGGCTATGTTTATGTTACATCAAATTCCCCAGGATGGGAGCTATATGATTATTCAAAGTATGAAAATGGATTTGGAGTTTATTATGTAGATCATGGACATAAATTTTCCATTACCGCCATACCTTTTACAGGATATTATCTTGATAGAATTGAGGTTAATGGAACATGTTATTATAGAGATTACGTTATAATTGAGGATGTGAGGGCGCCCCATGATATTAAAGTCTATTTCTCAGCCATTTCACCCACATTTATTTTGACAATTATTTCTACCGAGGGTGGAACAACAATTCCATCACCTGGCAATTACGCTGTACCGCGCTATAGCACTCAAACCATTAAAGCTCAAGTTATAAATGCATCGTATTATTTCACAGGTTGGATGGTTAATGGATTTCCAGCGGGTTTGAATGATAGCATTTCAATCTATATGGATGGGGATAAAATAGCTATGGCAACCTTCGATACAGATTTGCTAGCGCTTGTAGGACCATGTAGTCTCATCAATGGAAATATGTTCAAAAGAGTGATTATAAATGAAAAATTTGGAATTAATGTGACATGGCAAGTGCCAGGGGTTAAACAGCCAACTTTGATTCAAGTAACAGCATGGCTTGATTCAATGGGTGCATGGTGGTGGAATGGTAAAAAGTTCATGAATACTACATATAAATTCAATGGAAGTGTGATGACAGATTCACAAGGAAAATTTACAATAAGATTTGGCTCTTTAGATGAAGTATTTTATACCACAGCAGAGGATGCAAAAGTTGGAGAGAAATTTTATGCCTATGCTAATATCACCGTGGGCTCAAATACATATAATTTAATAAGCGTTTGGAGAATTGATAACATAATGCCTTGGATGATCTTCAATTATAATTTAACTGGAGTAAATGCAACAGTTTATTTCAAATATTCTACAGATGGATCACCAATAAAGGGTAGAGCTGGATATTATGCAGCATCTATAAGCATTTATCCACCAATAGTAAATAATCAATTTAAAAGTGAAAGATTATCTACACCTTGTGATGAAAATGGAAAATCATGGTTGTGGATTCCTTATTCAGAAATGAAACAAATTAGAAGAGGAAATGCCAGCATTATAGTTTGGGATTTAACAAGAAGATTCAATTCAAATAATGAAACCATATATTTTGCCATAACATGGGCCATAAGAACAAATGTAACCTATTCAGCTATAGCAGCAATGATATTCTTTTTCAATGCCACTCATATGCTAATTGAACCAATAGATTGGGGAAGTTCTAATTTATTACCAATAGAGAATGCATATGCTTATCTCTATTGGGATACATATGAACATCCCTTCAATGGAAGAAATGGACTTATAGGCATATTTGGGCCATCCAAAATAATACCAATAATTAAGGAGGAATGGCAGAAGTATAGAGCATATTTAAATATCAATGGAACTCCATGGCCTATATTTAACAATATAAAATTGAGTCCATTGAAGAATAGTATAGCAGCAATAGTCCTTCAATATCCCAATGCATATGAATTGATTTATGATAATGTTAATGCGCCAAAGCGCTTATATCTATTCCTAGTGCCAGGGTTTACAGAAGGGATATTATATAATCCAGCCGTGGAAATGCCAGATATCATTTTCCATAAACCTCATAATGAAGAGGAATTGTATAATTCCTGATTTTAAATTTGTTTTTAAATTATAAATTTAGGATGATTATATGGAGCATGCTTTAAGCACTGCTATTATAACAGTGGCATTAATAGCTATATCTATTTCAGCCATGGGAATAGCATATACATATGCCTTACAAATACAAGATGCTCCAATATTAGCATTAAGATCTAAAATTTTTGAAATAGCTGCTGCTCTAGAGCAAGCATCTTCCCTTGAAATAAAGAGGAGCGTTCATGGCATTAGCATGGGAAGATTTATAATGGAAAGCATTGACATGGGATATTTCAATATAACATTGGAACTTCCTGGAGGCATTTATGAAATTAAACTTAATAGAATTGCACTAAAGGGATTGGGTATTATTGAATCCTTTGGAAATAGTTTCAACTTTGGTCAACCTTCCATAAGAGTTTTGAATAATGAATTCATAGTTCCTTCCATAGGAATAAGCTATTTTGGAACTGATGTGGAAATGAACTCAAACCTTCACACAATAGTATTGAGAATACCCTTAATTCAAAATTTCAAGGCCTCAGGAACATTTACAATGAATATAATTCCTATGGACAAAAAATATGAAACTCATGTTTTTGAATTATCTCAAGAAGGCTTAGTAAACTTGAGAATTGATGGTGAACATGCTCTAAGCATTAATGTTAAGATAGGAGATAAAATAAAAATCGTGGTAAATTACATTCTAATAAAATTGGAGAAACATTTATGAAAAACCTTTTAATTTATCATAATTCACGTGGATCTATTCTTTTTATCCCTGGTACATTGTCAAAAATATTATCGGTTGAGATAATGGTTCGATCTGATACTTTGTTAAGCACTGTGGCTGCATAATAGGCATCGAAAATTGAGCTAATATTATATTGTTTCATTAATGCTAAAGCCAATAAATCAATTTCATAAGTTGTTTCTAAGAAAATTAAATTATCTATAGTTATTAGAGCTGAAAGTCTATATATAATTTCATCAATAGAAATTCCCTCAGCCCTTGAAACATAATATATTTCATGAAGACTTTCTCTTGAAGCATAAATCTTGCCTAAATCTCCTCTTACGATCTTAGTCATAATCTTATTGGCTATTGGCTTAAGCCAATCATCCTTCTTAATATAGGCATAGAGTATATCAGTTTCAACCATCAAAGTTGTTTTCTCCTCCTTGCTCTTTTAATGGCATCTTCACCAGCCATTTTCTCTGCTATAGCTTTAAGTTCCTTTTCACTTTTCTCAGTAGTCAACCATCCCTTAGCTTCTTCATGTGGAACCTTCGGAAGAGGGATGGTGACAAAAAATGATCCAGCTGGTATGACTATGACTTTAGTTTCTTTTATTCCAAATTCCTTCGGAATTGTCATTCTTCCTCTTTCATCAACCTTAACTATGGCCATATAATCCCCAAAATAAAAGTTAATCCCAAAAATATAAATATTACCCATATATAGTAATTTTTCCCATTATTTATTTTTAATATTAGCTTTGAAAAATTACCATTTAATTCCTTCTTTGGTTCTTCAATTGCCTTATTATATAACTTCAATGTTAAGATTAATCCTATAATCAAAACTATGGATTCTATGGTAATTAATATTACTTTGTGTAAATTGATATATTAAAGTATCAATAGTTCCATGAATTACAATTATCAATATTAATCCTAAAATTCCCTTCTTCTTAACCATATCTACCATAAATATAGTGCTACCAGTATGAAACATTGTTGCTGAAAACCTTTCTAAAGCTGATATCATATATATTGGTATAGTTAGCCCAGCTGCTACTGAAGCAATTAATCCAGAAACTCCAATATGGAATGCCTCTGTTAATCCAAACCCCAATCCAATATTTAAAGCTCCAGTATATGATTTATTCCTTATAAATATGTATTTAAAGCCAGATCGCACCAAACCTGCTATAAGCCATAATGAAATGCCAACCATAAATCCTTGGCTTAAAATTAATTTCATAGCCTCTTCTTGATTTACATTATTGAAGAGTATTATTAATAATATTGACAATTGTTGAATTAAAGATTGAACAATTATAGAAATGAAGAATATGAAAAGACCTAGGAGAATTTCTCCTCAATTTCCTAAAGCCAAGAGAGCGAAGAAGGATTAATCCAACTAATCCTCCTAAAATTGGAAATAAAATCATCCACATAATGGTACCTTACTCTTTTTCTATAACTACAGCAGTTCCATATGCGTATATTTCAGCCATCCTTGTACTAATAGTAGCAGTTGCAAATCTAAATCCTATTATAGCATTTGCACCCATATCTTTAGCTGATTTCACAAGCCTTTTAATAGCCTCTTCTCTTGCTTCTGCAAGAAGTTGTGTATATTCCTTTATTTCTCCTCCAGCAATATTTCTAAGTGCAGCCATTATATCTCTACCAAGGTGTGTAGCTCTTACAACACCACCCTTAGCAATACCCTTTATCTCTTTTATCCTATATCCAGGAATAGTATCAGTTGTAACTAATATTATATCCTCCATATCTTTCACCAATAGAATGAAGTGAGCTTCATATATTAAAGGATTTAATTGATGAATTTCTTATTTTTTGAAAACCACTTTTTAAATTTCCATGTATTGATATAATTGAGCGACCATGCATAAGCCTCTAACTGAAATTATAGCAATAATTACCTCTCTTTCAATGGGTTCAATATTAATAGGATTAACTTATGTTCAAGGAATAAGTGCATCCATAGTTGCTGAAGAGATAACAGCAGCTTCATTAGCATCCTCAATAGCATCAACATGTATTCAAAGTGTAGAAATGGCTAGAATACAAGGTAATTCAGTAAGCATAATAATGCTTTTTTCAAAACCTATTATAATAAATACTAATAATTGTTTAATATCTTGTACACTAACATCCTCATTTGCCACAGTTTACATTAATGCTAGTTTGAATATTGTTGATTTCAAAGGAATGGTAAATTATCTCAATATTACAGCATATCCAAATGGAATGGTGATTATAACTGGTGGATAGATAATGGAGCGATTGAAATATGGATAAGCCCATAGAGATGGTTATGGCTTTTACAATATTTCTTTTAGCATTTTTCTTTGTATACACTATAGGATTAGGATTATATACAGCTGGAATAAATGCAAAGATTTCATCCATACTTACATCAATGGCTGAGGCAACAGCCTCAACAATAATATTGCAAAATGGAGCATCTTCATCACTATGGCAATTATGGAATCCAGAAATAATTCCCACCATAAATATTATTCATCCATCATATTTGATAATAAAGCCAAAAATAAGCTTGAAGGCAACATGTTTCGGAGATGAAGGAGAAATATTATGGATTAAGGGAAGTGAAGCAAAAACTGAGGTAAAAACTCCTATTGGAAGTGCTTTTAGATTCTTAATTTTAGATAATGGAAATGCTGTGAAGCTAGAGGTGTATATAATTGGATAATTTACTAAATAATAAGGGAATTACACTTATGTATGATGCAATATTTGCATGTATAATCATGTTTTTTGCCTTGGCAATTTTTGCAAATTCAATTCCTCGACCCATTTTAATTCAAAAAGATCTAAGTGAATATGCTAATTCAGTTTTAATATGGATGGATTCCAAGGGATTATTAACTAAATGCATTTATGAGGAAGATTTAAAGCTACTATCCTCTATTCTCAATAAACTTTGTCCTAAAAATTACAGGCTTGAGGTATATTCATTAGAAGGAACTTTATTATGGTCTTATACATCTTCTGGATTCGATTTTGATAGATCGTCAGCCTCCCAACAATATCTATTGATAAGCTATCAAGGAATTCCCAGCCCTAGGTTTGTGATTTTAAAAATTTCGCCTTAAAAATTTCCATTCGATTATCCCTTTGGGGAGAATTTTGGTATTACTTGAGAAAATATTGAACAAAGGTCTTACAACTCCACTCAGCACTATTATAATAGTAATTTCCATGCTTACCATTAATTCTATAGTATTTACAAAGGCATTTACTATAGCCCTCAACCTATGGCAAGAGATTAACTCAAGACAACAAGATGTTATCCTACTTCATAATACAATAATTGGAATTTCATTATCTAATCCCGGCAGCTCTTCAATAGTTTATTTAAGGCCTCATTCCTCAATAATTTGCACTAATTCATCTATAAAGTATCCAATTTCATTTGAAGCGAGAGCTCCAGCTGGAACGATAATTGCTGTAGAAAGAACTTCTACTTACACCATAGTCAAATATGCTATGAGGATTAATCCCTTCATCATACCTTCAGGCCAAGTTAAAGTTGTTGTAAGTAAAAATATTGATGGTTCAATATCTGTGGATGTGAAAATATGAACAAGGGCTTTTCTCTTTCAATATCAGCTCTAATAATGATGCTTATTCTCATTTCATTTGCTGTATCAATTCAATCCATGGACAATGATATATTCATTATAAACTTAAATGATTCACGAATGAAAATTCAAAGATCTCTAATAGCGGAATTACTACTGGCTGAAATGAAAGGTATTAGAGATCATTTACAGAATGTTTCAGGATTATTTATTAATATAACTAAAGCTCATTTACCTCCTCCATCAGGAATAATAACAAAGATTGTTAATGGAACTGGAGGAAATCCATATAAAGTCACTGTGATGGCCTCAGAAGGAGCGATTATAGTTATTACAGATAGCCAATATATAGTCAAAGCCATTGAAGTTATTCCATTCGGAAGAGGTTTCATTGATTTAATGCTTCCATCCGAAATAATTTCATCTGGCTGTCTTTTAATATATGATTCACTGCCAATTTATACTTATTTAGGAAACATCAGCCCCTCTTTAAATTATACAGTAATAAGACATCCCCCCTCCATTATTTCAACATCATGGTCTCCTCCTCAAGGATTTAATCAAATTTTATTGCATGGGGCCCCTCCTCTCTCACTAATAGAGCTCGCTGTAAATTTGCAAAGAGTATATGCAGTCATGGATCTAACATCAACTTTAATAGCCATAAGTGGGCCATTCGGAAGTGGAAGCATTCATGTAAGAATTCCCATGAGTTGGTATTATGGCGATATAAAGAGTGGTGATGTTTATTTATACTATCCATAATAAAATCACAATAATTACAATAGTTCTAATGATTTTCTCTCCTATATCGCTTGCCTCTAATAATTTTACCATAATTTATTTGAGCGATGTTAAGCTCGATTTGAGCGGAGGAA
>JANXER010000006.1:0-43135 GCA_025057955.1 Candidatus Methanomethylicaceae archaeon
AGTATGGAAATTATTATTTGAGTTGATGAAAGCCTTCATCACAGGAAGGCCAGGAGTAGGAAAATCCACTGTATTAAGAGAAGTTATGTTAATTCTAAGGGATAGAGGTTGGAGAATTGGAGGAATAATCTGTCCAGAGATTCGAAGAAATGGTAGAAGAATTGGATTTGAAATAGTTGATGTAGCCTCAAACAATAGAGGAATTTTAGCCTCCACAGATATTCATGGAGGACCTATGGTAGGGCGCTATTATGTGAATTTAAGAGATTTAGAGGAAATTGCCATTCCTTCGATTAGAAAATCCATGGAGGAATACGATTTAACAGTAATTGATGAGATAGGACCAATGGAGCTAAAAAGTAGAAAGTTTCATGATTTAGTATATGAAGTGTTAGCTAGCGATAAATCAATATTGGCTGTTCTTCATAAATCGCTAGTTGAAACCTTTTCCATGAGGTTTTCTAAGATCAAAGTTTTCGAAGTTAATGAAATAAATAGAAGATATATAGCCAAGGAAATTGCGAACTACTTCGTGAGGAGATTGTGATTGCGCTTAATTAAAGTAAAAGAAGGAACAACAATTCTACTAGTTCCTGATTTCTCAGAATATTTCAGAAAGGGCAGCTATGATCCATCAAGAGCTACTGTATTCTATAATCCAAAGATGGAGTTCAGTAGAGATATTGGAGTTATGGTCTTAAGGGAAATTGCTAAAAATAGAGGTAATTTGCTTATATGCGATCCTCTTGCAGGTATGGGTGCTAGGGGAATAAGATATACAAAGGAAGTTGGAGGAATTTCTAAGTGTATAATTAATGATATCAATAAAAGTGCCATTCCTATTATAATGGAGAACATCAAAATTAATAATCTTGAAAATATTGTAGAAGTGGAATGTAAGGATGCAAATTTATTATTAATAGAGCATTCAAAGCGAGGAGAAAGATTTGATTTCATAGACTTGGATCCATTTGGTTCTCCAGTTAATTTCTTTGATGCCTCAATTAGAGCATTAAAAAATGGAGGAATATTAGCATTTACTGCAACTGATACAGCTCCACTCTGTGGAGTTTATCAAAAAGCATGCTTTAGAAAATATGGTGCTATATCTATTAAGACTGAATTTTGTCATGAAGTTGGTTTGAGAATTCTTCTTGGAAGCTTTGTTCAAGCTTCAATTAAACACGATTTTGGAGTAGAAGTATTACTTTCCTACAGCGTAGATCACTATTTTAGAGCATATGTTAGGCTTGATTTAGGCGCAAGAAAGGCCGATGCATCTGCTTCATTGCTTGGTTATATTCTCTATTGCGAAAAATGTGGATGGAGAACTTCAACTCATTTAAATGAAAGAATGATTAATGATTGTCCAAGCTGTTTACTAGAGGTTAAAAGAGTAGGTCCGCTATGGCTGGGTAAGATCGCTAATAGAGAATTTTTAATCTCAATTAATAATCAAAATATATCGGAGCTTAATACTTATAGGAGAATCAAGAAACTAATGGATTTGCTTATTGAAGAATGCGAAATGCCAATAACTTATTTCTCAGTGGATAGAATTTGCAGTAGATTGAAGATATCTCCTCCTCCAATCTCTTCCATTATTGAGAAGCTCAGAGGGATGGGATATAGAGCAAGCAGAACTCATTTTAATTCAAAGGGGTTCAAGACAGAAGCTCCTATGGAAATGATAGTGGATATAATTTTGAGGCGGTAAATTTTTAAGTAGTTTCTCAATTAATCTCTTTGGTGAAAAAATTATGCCATCTCATGGCTCGCTTACAAAAGCAGGAAAAGTAAGATCGCAAACTCCAAAAATCCCGGCTAAGGAGAGAAAGGGACCTAGGCCAATTCATAGAAATAGAAGAAATTACAAACGTAGAATTTTGAACGCAGAACAAGCTAAATGATTTTTCTCAATTCATAAAATTACAATAGTTAGGTTTAAATACTACTAGCTTTCTGCTCAAAAATAGAAGTCCTAAAATAGGAGGATCTTGAAGCAAAAGTGACTCAAGTGCATTTAAATCAAATAATAGGAAAACATATATACGCAAATCTATATGGTTGCGACCCAACCCTTATTGACGATGAAGCCTTTTTAAGAAACCTCATAATAGATGCTGCCAAGATTGCAAAAATGAACATTTGGGACATAAAGACCTGGAGATTTGGCGGAGAGAAAGGCGGAATTTCTGCAATAGCTCTAATTTTAGAAAGCCACATTGCAATACATACTTGGAAGGAATACAATTATGCCACTGTGGATATATTTACATGTGGAGAGAAAAGCGATCCTGAACTTGCTCTCAATTACATAATCTCTAAAATTAATCCAAAGTACATTACAAGGGGCTTTGCAGATCGATCTGGCTCTATATTTTGATTTTTTTTAATATGATTTTGCCACTCTAACCCAATTTACTGCAGCAACTTTGCAATTTACACAAGAACTAATGGGCTTTTCCTCCATATTATATGGTACACCAAGAATCCTTCCATCCATTTTTGTTTCTATTTCTTGTCCACAAGAATCCTTTCCACACCATGGAATCTCTACAATTCCTCCTTTGCTATTCAATGTATCTTTAGCCTTTTCAATTTCACTCTCTCTAAAGATATGCTCAAAAAGCCAGCTCTTTCCTCGCTCTCTTAAATTACTATCTATAGTCCTTAGAAGTTTTTTCACCTCTTCTACTATATATTTCCTCTCAATTGTTATTTTTTCCAGAGTATCTCTTCTAACTAATACTACTGTATTCCTTTCAAGGTCTCTTGGACCAATTTCTACTCTTATTGGAACCCCTCTAAGTTCCCATTTGAAATATTTGCTACCAGGAGTCTCCTCCCTATTTTCATCGATTATTACCCTCAATCCTTCATCATATAGCGCCTCTCTTACCTCTTTGCATACTTTAATAATATCTTCTTCTCTTCCTTTGTAAACTATTGGTATTACTACCACTTGAATTGGTGCAACTATACTAGGTAAAACTAGACCATGATCATCTCCATGTATTGCCAATAATGCTGCTATGACTCTTTCGGAAATTCCATAACATGTTTGCCAAACGTACTCATAATTTCCTTCTGCATTCATGTATTTTATATCGAAAGCCCTCGCAAATCCCTGCCCTAAAAAGTGAACAGTGCCTATTTGCAAAACTTTTCCATCTGGCATTATTGTATCAAAAGCAACAGAGTACTCCGCCCCTGGAAACTTATCCCATCTTGGCCTTATAGATACAACAAAAGGAATTCCCAATTTCTCAAAAATTCTACTATATATCTCTACACCCTCCCTTACTTGATTTTCAGCCTCCTTCTTTGTAGCATGTGCAGTATGTGCCTCCTTAAAGGTAGTAATCTCTCGTACTCTTATCATAGGCTTAGTGGCTTTTGTCTCATATCTAAATACATTAACTATTTGAAAAATTTTCACTGGTAGATCAGAATAACCTTTTATCCATAGTTGGAACATTGGGTATATTGAAGTTTCACTTGTAGGTCTTAATGCAAGCCTTACATCCAATGGTGTAGTTCCACCGTATGTTATCCAAAAAACTTGTCCTTCAAAATTTCTAATATGCTCTCCTTCTTTTTTCAATAGATACTCTGGTATTAGAGTTGGAAATAGTACTTCTTCGTGTCCAGTTTTTATTAATTCTTCTCTTATAATTTCTAAAACCTCTCTCCTTATTTTAAATCCATAGGGCATCCATATTCCAGTGCCCTTTACAGGATATCTTGTATCATATATTGGAATTTCGAATATGACTTTATGAAACCATTCACTGAAGTTACTCAACCATTGATTTCTACTAGGCATCATTCTCCCCTTCCATATAATCCTCCAGAGTCTTAGGTCTCTTAAATTCTATTCCAAATAGTTTAATTTTTCCATAAACTCCATCATAGCCAGGAATAATGGAAATCTTATTTTCTCTATTCATTAAAATTAGCTCCACAATTTCTTTACTACACACTCTTTCAAGCTCCTCCTTAGGAGCCTCCAGAAGTACTTTAAACTCACTGCCGATTTTTCCTACGATCTCCCAATAGGCTTTTTGAACATCATTTGAAAATGGATATCTATCAATTGAAGCAGCTATCAGGTCATTTAATGGCAAAAGTCTTATGAAGTTCTGTCTATTTCTTGGGCTTTCTCCCTCAGCTCTATCAGCTAATTCCTCAACCCTTTCTGCAACACCTTTTGTCATTCTCTTTCCACATATTGGGCATATTCCCTTAATCCTAATGGAATCTTTTGGTGGCATTGAAATTCCACATTTTCTATGACCAGTCCAATGATATTTTCCATAAGCAGGATCAACTTCTATTGTTGTTACTTTTTCTTTATGGAACATTATGGCATTTACAATCTCTCTATAACTAACCTCATTAACCTCAATTATATTAGCCTCTCTTCCAATTTTCAAAGGGCTATGACTATCGCTATTTGACACTAATGTATATGAATCGAGAGCACTAACTCTCCAGTTCATGGGAGGATCTGAGGAAAGCCCTGTTTCTAGAGCATATATATGAGGGGTTTGATCTTCATAACACTCCTCAATTTTATTCACCCCTCCTCTATCTCCAAATAGAGAGAACCAAGGAGTCCAAATATGAGCAGGAATTACCAAACAATCCTCTCCAAACTCCACAACCTCCTCCACTAATTGTGCTCCACTCATGGACAAATTTGGCCTACCATCAACTTCTAAATCTCCATAAGTGGCTAGCCTCCTTGAGAGCTCTTCAGCAATATCAATTGATGGTAATAATATTAAATGATGTATTCTGCGAATTTTCCCATCATATTCAAAATTTGTACAAACCTCTCCGCTTATTATGAATTTTGTATTTCCTCCTTCAATTCCATAAAGATTATCTTCTTCCTTCATCAATTCCTTCAACTTCTCCCTCCATTTTGGATGAGTGAAATCACCAGTCCCCAATACATTTATTCCTTTCATCATTGCCACTCTATCTAGAGTCTTTAAACTCATATCTTCACTAGTTGCTCTACTGTATGAGCTATGAATATGTAAGTCCACAACAATCCTCATAAATAATCTCAAAAACTATTAATATTCCCTTGTTATAAACTAATTGCTATAAGGACGTGTAGGAGATGGCGCCCCCCCTCTTTGCCAGATTTTACATTAATGGTCAGGCTCTATATGATAAGATAAAGGAAGTTGCAAAAGCTCAAAATTATCAT
Source organism: Candidatus Methanomethylicaceae archaeon (assembly GCA_025057955.1). GTDB lineage: Archaea > Thermoproteota > Methanomethylicia > Methanomethylicales > Methanomethylicaceae > JANXER01. The sequence continues at coordinate 5,228 of JANXER010000006.1, forward strand.
ATAGCATATGAAGATCCTTCAAATAAAACCATTCATCTTCATAAAAGAGTCCCTGGAAGAACAGTACATCTTATAATATATATCGGAGATGGAAAGGATAGAAGTATTGCAATAGATGTGAAACCTGGCTATGAGGGGATATACATGGATTTTGCAAGAAAGTTTCTTTTAGAATTGAAGAAGGTTGCAAGGTGATAATATTGTCAATCCTATGGGGTATTCGCTTTTGGTTAAGACTCATAAGAGAAATAATGTTATCAATAATAGATGTTTGTAAAAGATGTTGGAATGGTGATATAGATCCTGTAATTCAGAGAATAGACTCAATTCTTACTAAACCTCTTTCTCAAACAATGCTAGCTAATAGCATAACATATACTCCAGGTACAGTCACAATAGATGTGGAAGTTCCAAATAGAGTTCTTTATGTTGGTGTAATAAATCCGAGAAAGAGGGAGGAAATAATACCATTAGAACCTCATATTGAGAGGTGGATTGAGAAATGACAGATATTTTAGCTTTAGCAGAGCTTACTTTCTTTTGGGGGGCGTTTACTTTCATGATTGCAACTGCATTTGCTGGATTATGTGCAATTAGACTTGCATTGAAGGGTGAAGCGGTTACTTCACTCATGGGAGTAAGTGCTTTAACAACAGCAGCTGGTGTGAGCTTATACTTAATACAAATTCTATTTGAAATTGAATTTGCAAGAGATACTGCTATTGCTTTACTTGTATTAGGTGCTGTTGGCACAATAATATTTGCAAGATTATTTAGAATGGAGGAGGGAAAATGATAGAGGAAATTTTCGTATTTGTATATGCTATAATAGTAATCTTATTTGTTGGCTTAAATATAAGGAAAGGCTCTTTTATTGTAGAGCCTACAAAATTACTATTTCTAGTCATCATTCTCTCTATTTTAGCAACAATGGTGTTATATCTTAGGGGGGTTGATTTATACTTAGCTATAAAAAGTATTGCTAAAATTGTAGCAGGTGGAATAATGTTCGCTGGAACATTGCCAATGATTTTGGCAGGCATTGGGCTATTTAGATTTGGTGATGAATTTGGCCCAAATATATTCTATGTGAGAAATCATATTGTTGGAGTTATTGATGCTGTAGCCTCATTAGTGATGATATTTGCAGGCCTTTTGATCTTCAGACTTGATCTTGTGGCAGTAGGATTCTTCTTTTTTGTGCTTATTCCCTTCTGTGGAAATGCATTAGCTAATGCTTATTATTATTCCTATCAAAGGAGGCTTAGGGAATGATGGAACTATCTTCAAGCTTCATTGCAATGGGATATATTATGGTAATTGCCATAACTGTAGGAGCTATTGCAGCTTTGCTTCAGAAGGATTTAATTAGAGCTGCCTTCCTTTCTGGAGCTGAGAGTATTGCACTTGCCTTCTTCTTTCAAGCTCTATTAGCGCCAGATCTAGGTCTAACTCAAGCAATAGTAGGTACAGTTCTATTGCCTGGAATAATAATTCTTGGTATATTCAAAACTAGGAGGACTGAGGAAGATTGATTGAAGTAACCATTCAATTACTAGGATTTATTGCGGCTGCTCTTCTTCTAATAATTGGCATAGCTGGAATGGTCTTTTTAGACAATATTATCAAAAAGATAATTGCCTTCACACTTCTATCTGATGGAGTTAATATATTACTCGTGGCAATAGGTTATATTGAAGGTGGAGTTGTTCCAATCCTACTTCCCGGTATGTCAACTGTAGAATTTACAACTCATGCAGCCCTAGTATTTCCTGTGGGCATTGTTCTAACTAATATAGTAATTGGAGTAAGTACAACAGCCATTTTAGTTGCGCTAGCCATAATGCTCTATCGTAGATATGGAACTTTAAAGGCCTCTGTTGTATTGAAGGGTGAGCGCCGATGACTACAATACCATCAAATCTATGGTCAATTCCATTAATTGTTGCAATTCCATTACTTGCTGCCATAGTAGTCAATGCTCTTTATGATAAGAGAGCTATTAGATACATATCCATAATATCTGCTCTACTTACATTGGGAATATCCATAATCTCTCCATATGGATATCATTGGTTTACTGGTCATCCTGCTTTCGATCCTACTACTTTTACCTTTACCTTTGATCCTGGCATACCTGGATTTAGGCTATCATTGGAATTCTTCTTTGGGCCAATGCAACAAATTATGATTGTAATATCTTCGCTTATACTTGTATTCTGTGTTATAATGGCAACCTCTGGTTTAACAAAGCATCAAGGGCCATATCTTGCCATGATATTTTTGCTATTTGCCTCAGCTGCTATTATAATAATGGTCAATGATCTATATCACTTATGGATTGCTGTGGAGATTGGAAGCCTTATTGTTGTTGGAGTTGTTGTAGGATCTGGAACAAGCATAAGCCATAAGGCTGCATTGAAATATGCCTATTTCTCGGCAATATGTGGATCTGGACTTGCCATAGCCTTAGCCTTACTACTAGGAATTACAGGATTCCCCAATGTGTCTGATGTTGTGAGGGTTATCAATATTTTTGGCGTAGGTGGAATGGAAACAATTCTATACATAAGCTTTGGATTTTTCATTCTTTCATGGATGTATGCAGGAGGACTTGCTCCACTTCATCCTTTGAAATCAGAGGTTTATGGTGCCTCCTATCCACATGCCACCGCCGTCCTTCAAGCTCAATCAAAACTAATGCTTGTTGCTATAGGTATAATAATGCTTAGAATTTTTGGCACCCTTCCCTTTGTCAAGGAAGTTATGATATTTCTGAGCATAATTACTATGATGCTTGGGGTTGTTATAGCATTATTACAAATAGACTTCAGATGGATTATTGCATATCTAATAATAAGTCATAGTGGTCTTGTTACATTAGGTATTGCACTTGGCACTAAGGAGGGCATAATAGGAGGAATATTTCAAGCTGTTAATGACATAATCTATATGAGCGTATTGCTATTTTGCTGTGAAGCCCTTTACTATTTTGGTGGAGCAACTTCAACAAGAGGCTCATTTGGAATTGCAAAGAAATCTCCTTGGTTATGTGCTGCAGTTCTTCTAGGAGCTTTTGCAGCATCGGGAATACCTCCGTTTAATGGTTTTCAAAGTGAGATTATATTAATTCAAGCATCCATTAATGCTGGCTTTCCAGAAATAGCAGTTATAATACTTATGGTATCGGTAACTACGCTCATTGCTCTACTCAGAGCAATATATAGAATATTTCTAAAGCCACCTGAGAATGAAGTAGCTGCTAATGCTCAAATACCAAAGTCTATAACTATAGGAACTTGGTTATTTATAATTTTAACAATAATCATAGGTGTTTATCCTGATATTGCTTTAAGATTTATTGTACCTTTTGTTGAAGGTGGGTTCTTACCATGACATCCATATCCACTTCATATGAAAAATTGAAGAAATTTCTTGATGAATTCATAAGTGGAAATGGATATACAAATATAATGACTGGCTATATTACAGGAGAACTTCAGTTTCTAATTTTCATAATAGTTCTAGCAGCACTTTTTAGAATGTTTTCCTTTCCATTGGCTATTATAATGTTAATCCTAGTGACAGCGCTTGCCCTTTACTTCACTCCCACAATAATTGGAGTGGAGAAGGAAAATTCCAATGACTTAAATAGAGTACTTTACTGGTTTCTTATATATTTTGCAATAATAATTGCAATTACATTGTGGGGTGGATAAAATGAATGAACTAAGAGGAAAAAGGGGAATATTGGCTGTAATCGCTCTATTAATAATAGGGATTGGCTTTCTTTCATCTTTATTTGAACTTGCTGGAAATGTAAGACCTGGAGTTAGTCAAATCTACAACTCTTTAGCACATTTAGTTGCACCTAATAATATAGCTACATGGGTCTATGATTGGCGTGGTTATGACACCTTGCTAGAAACTGCAGTGATTTATGTAGGAGCAGTAGTTTCTGCTATGGTAATTGGAAGAGGGGTTGTACAAATGAAGTCCTGTCCACAGGAACCTCCAGCTCAATCCAAACCATTGGAGTTCCATATAGAGACGCTTACAGTCATATTAAAGTATCTTGGTCTTCCTGCTGCAATTTTACTATTTTCATATGGCATAATGGTGGTGACAGCTTCATCAACTTCAGGAGGTGGAGGGTTCCAATGTGGTGTAATAATGACTGCTGCTTACTTACTGGCAGCCATATTCTATGGAAAGAACAATCCTATAAGATTTGGAAAACGCTTCATAATTGGTATAGGGGCTGCTGGTCTTGGTGGATATACATTACTTGGTCTTCCTGGCTTCTTGACTACAGGATTTTGGCAATATAATATTGGTGCTGATGTTTGGGGCATAGCTCCATCTATAATGCGTTTCATCTTTGGAGAACCTTTTAGATTAAGCCTAGTTCTCAAGGAAGGGGTGTTCTTCTCTTCGCCTGGAATCATTCCATTAATTAATGTTGCAGAGGCATTTAATGTAATAGGTGCTATAGGACTGATTTATTTTGCATTCATCTATGGCTGGCAGGAGGAATAATTATGATAGGGGAAATTTCTCCATCAATTATAGCCTTTATACTAGGAATATTATTTGGAACTCAATTAGCTCATAAGATAACTGGAAGAATGGCAGCATTGGTCATAATATTTAGTATAGTTGGTGCGCTTCTATTTGGTGCTTTCACTTTCACATACTCTATATATGGTGGATATATAATGCCAGGACTTGGCCTCAGTATGCCATTAATAACTGCAACAATTGGAATAATAATTGGAAAGCTTCTAAAGGGGGAATAATTGATGTATCTTACAACCACAGATTGTGATAAATGTGGAAAGTGTTGGGAAATTTGTCCTACAGATTGTATAATACATCCAGATGGAATACCATTTAGCTGCACCACTTGTGGAGAATGTGCAAAAGTTTGTCCAAAACATGCTATAAGAAAGAATAGATTTGATGGATATTATGTGGATAGAAAGCGCTGTATACTCTGTGGTCTATGTGTTAAACACTGTCCCTTTGGATTTGCTAAGATTATAATGGATGAAAATCTTGGAAAGGAGAGGGTAAAGGGAATTTGTGTTAGATGTGGCCTTTGCGTTAAGGTCTGTCCTAAGAATGCAAGAATTGATGTGAAGAGGTATATACCTCAGCCCATTGATTATTCCATAGTTCTAGAGATAGCTACACCAGAGAAGCTTAAGGAACTTCTCATGAAGGAGGTTATTGTTAAATGACGGTTCAAGCACAAAAGGCTTTGCAAGTTTCCAAAAGAAAGGTAATTCGCGATTTTTCCAAATGTATATTATGTGGTAGATGCAGAAATATATGCCCCACTAAAGCAATAAAATTTACAGTCAAGATAATTGGTATTTGTACGCATTGTAATCTATGTGCTGAAATTTGTCCAGTTAAGGCAATAGATTCCTTCGAAGGAAAAATAAAACAAGAGGAATTTGGCAAGCTATACTTCAATTCAAAGAGCTATGAAGAGAGAAAAATCAAAATAAATTGTGTAATGTGCATGAAATGTTATGAAGATTGTCCAGTGAAAGCTATAAAAATTGTTGATGGTAAACTTGAAATAAATAAGGGAAATGCTTATCCATCTATAATAAATTGTGCCCTCTGCTCATTATGTGCAAAAGTATGCCCTAATGGAGCTTTAAGATTCGAGATGAATAGAATTAAGCTCAATCCAGAATTATGTACATTATGTGGTGAATGCGTAAAAATTTGTCCAACTCAAACGATGCATCTCAAAGATCGCTATCCTGGGGGATATTGTGTTATGTGTGGTCGATGCATAAAAGCATGTCCTGTGGGTGCTCTATCAATAAAGGCTATAGCCTGGGGGGGAGAAATATTATGAAGTGTATCAGATGTGGAACATGTGTAAAAATTTGTCCAGTTAATGCAATTAATTTTAATCCTATTATAAATGAAAGGCCCATAGTTGATATTAAAAAGTGTATATTATGCGAGCTTTGTGCCTCTCATTGTCCTGTTGATGCTATACCAATATTATGTACATTGCCAAAAAGAGAGCTTAAGTATAAATCTATATCAGTTAATAGGGATTTATGTATTGGATGTGGACTTTGTGTTGATGCTTGTAAGATTGCATTAAAAGGGAAAAATGCCATCTATTTAGAAAAAGGCTTAGCATATGTGAATGAAGAGATGTGTATTGGTTGTGGTGCTTGTGCTACTACTTGCCCAACAGACTGTATAAGAGTGGTTAAGTATTATAGTAGCGAGAGGATTAAAGCAGAGGAGGTGGTGATTATACCATGATACCTTTACTAAGAGTAATGCTCCAAGGAATTTATAGAAATTTCATTCGTATTATAGCAAAGGTTGATAGAGCAACTAGTATTGAAATTAGAGATAAGGTTTTGACACTATCTGTTCCAGCTTGGGAGACTGTGCTTGATGAAATGTGTATTGGTTGCGGCGGTTGTGAAAAAGTATGTCCAACTAAGGCAATAACTATGGTTCCTTTAGAAAAACCCGTGGAAATAATCGAAGGTTATAGAAGGGAGAAAGTTCCTAGAATAGACTTAATGAAGTGCGTTTTCTGTCTAAATTGTCATGACTTCTGTCCAATATTTGCACTATTTGGCGAGGCTGCACCAATTCATGCAAGAGATGTTGGAAGTCCAAAAATGACCTTGAGTGAAATCTTGAAAAAGCCTATAAAAGCACCACCTGAGAAAATTGAAGAGCTTAGAAAATTGATTCCATCGGAATTCTTTAAGGCTATAAGGAGGTAGAAATAATGGGTCTAAAGGCTATAGCTAGAAAAAATGCAATTCATGCTATGTTAGTTTATACCGGTGGATGTAATGGCTGTGATATTGAAGTTGTTAATGCCATATTTTCTCCTAGATATGATATAGAGCAATATCGCGTACTTATAACATGGAATCCAAGAGAAGCGGATGTACTTATTGTTACAGGATGTGTAACTTGGCAAATGGTTGAGCCTTTGAAAAAACTTTACTCTCTAATTCCTGATCCTAAAGGTGTTGTAGCTGTTGGAGCATGTGCTATTAATGGCAATGTTTATAAGAACATGGTTGGTGATATAGGAGTGAATGAGGAAGTATTTGCTCCAGTGGATAATATAATTCCAGTTGATGTGAAAGTACCTGGCTGTGCCCCTAGGCCAGAGGATATAATAATGGGTGCAGTTAAAGCTGTACCAAAATTAATGGAGGCACCATAATATGATGGAAAGGAAAGTTGTGGAAAAGGAAATATCCATAGGTCCTGTTCATCCTGCATTGATAGAACCCTATAGAATTAGACTCTTTGTAAATGATGAAATTGTTGAGGATTGTGAAATCAATATCAATATGGCCTATAGAGGCATAGAGCGCCTCTTAGAAGGACTTCCTGTTGAGAAAGCACTTTTAATTACTGAGAGGGTTTGTGGCATATGTTCCAATGTTCATACTTGGAACTCAGTAAGAGTTGTGGAAGCTGGACTAAGAATAGAAGTTCCAGATAGAGCTAATTATATAAGAGTACTAATTAATGAAATTCAACGTATAGCAAGTCACTTAATATTCTTCGGTCATGCGTTTGAAGTTCTAGGTCATGAGACCTTCGCCATGCGTTCATTTCTACTTAGAGAGGTCTTCATGGATCTCATGGCTTATATAGGTGGAAATAGAGTAATGCCTGCTGTTCCTGTAATTGGTGGAATAAGGCCTAGAGCTGATTTAACAGATAGCCTTAAGAGAGTTATATCTGAGAGAATAAATGATTTCGAGAAGAAATATCGAGAATATGTGGAGAGAATTTTAGCAGACTCTATGATAATGTCCAGGCTTACTGGTGTTGGTCTTCTATCGAAGGAAGATGCTATTAAATATCATGCAACAGGTCCAAATGGTAGAGCCTCTGGATGGAATTATGATATAAGAACTTTAATGCATGAATATGAGCCATTTGACTTCGAAGTTATAGTACTAAATGAGGGTGATAATAAAGCTAGAGTGGTTCAAAGAGCTCTTGAAGTTTTTGAATGTTTGAAAATTATACGACAAATATTGAAAAATCTTCCAGAAGGTCCAATAGTAAATAGAGATTGGATTCCAGGAAAAATGAATTATACAATATCCTATTTTGAAGCTTTCAGAGGAGAACTAATGCACTCTTGTGCATTGGACTCTCAAGGTTTAATACGTGGATATAAGATTAGAACTCCAACACCTACCAATTTAGCTGCCATGGAGAGAGCATGCGTTGGAGATCATATAACTGATGCTATTTTAACAATTGCAAGTTGCGATCCATGCTTAACATGTTGCACACGTGTGGAAGTTATCAACTTTGATGAGAGTAAAACTATGACTGTTATGGATATTATGAAAAAATATGGAAGAAGGTGATAAATTTGGAATTATTAATTACCTCTCTTATTGCAGCTATAATTTCAATACCATATTCTCTTATAATTCCTGGAATTGAAAGGAAAATACAAGCAAGAATACAACAGAGAATAGGGCCGCCTATTTTAACGCCAGGTTTCTGGGCAGTACTTAAGTTTTATTATAAAAAAGATGTAGAACCAATTGCATTTCTTTCTAGATTTTATAAATCATTAATATGGCTGGGAATATTCATAGTGCTATTCTTACTTTTCTTCTCCATGCCAAGTTGGTGGAATATATTAGGTTGGGCAAGTATTTTAGGCTTGGTAGGTCTACTTAAACTAGAGGAATCCCTCTATGTTTTCATGGGAGCCCAATCTCAATCCTTCTTATCTACAACAATGCCCGTTCCAGATTTAGCAAAGGGAGCAAAGGGAATTGGCATTCATAGAGAATTTTTAGAACAACATTCTGCTGAAAGAGCAATTAAGATGATGGCCGTAGGATCGCTTCCATTATATATTGCTCTTCTAGTTCCCTTTGCCATTGCAAAAAGCGCAATGATATCTGAGGTTGTGAGAGTTCAAAATCCTGGATTCTTTTCATTAGCATTTTCGCTTCCATCCAACCCCATATTATTCACTGTGCCGGGCTTTCTTGCTACAATAGTTTACTTCATTGGATATGTAATTTTACTTAATGAAAAGCCCTTTAGCATATTAAAGGCAAAAATAGATGTAATAGAAGGTGGAGTTCTAGAGTATGCTGCAAAGTTAAGAGCAGGTTACTATATAATGAGAAATCTATTGCTCTTTGTGCTTTCAAGCATATTTGTTACACTCTTCCTTGGCATTCCTTTTGATCCACTAAAACCATTTTATTTAATATTTAATATAATCCTCAGCTTAATAATGCCAATAGCTCTATCTATACTTGTGGCATTTTCTCCAATTCTAACCTTCCGTCAGATATACCCTTCAGCCGTAGGGCTCTCTGTTTTAGGCGCATTAGCTCTAATAATTTCTATTTTGGGGGTTTAGAAGATGCCCAAGATAGTAATAAGGGAAAAACATGTGATAAATCTTGGAGGATGGGTAGTGGAAAATAGAGCCAATCTTCCTTACAAAGACTATGTGATTGGCAATCCATTTAATGAACCAGTGAAGATTGAAGCGCCAATTTATTCAATGGAGGATATTGAAGCAATAAAGAAGCTGGGATTAATAGTAGAACCCGTCCTACCATATGAAAATCTAGTAGAAAAAATTAATAAAGTGAAAAGACTTATAGGTCTCTAAACTCAGTAATATAACAAAGTGATAGGAAATGAAAATTTACTTCATTGGCAATCCTAGACTATCATGTGGATATCGACTTTTGGGTATTCAATGCTTTTCCGTTTCTACTAAAGAAGAATTTTTGAAAACATTAGAAGAGTTGCTCAAATTTGATGATGTGGGCCTAATATTATTAGATAGCGATTTTTCATCAATGGTTAGCGATTACATATATAAACTGAAGGTTAAAAGGGCGTTGCCATTCATGATTGAAGTCCCTGGTCTAAGAACTTCTCCAAAGATGGAAATAAAATCCATGTTTAGTAAATCAATGGGGGTAGGATTTTGAGCCTTGAGTTACAACAAATTGAGGCCTTCAGGAAAATGGTGGATAAGGTATTTGATGAAGCCAAAGATTACATCATGAGGGTATTGAATGAATCTGCTGAAAGAGCCTTTCAAATTCTTGATGATTCTGAGAAAAATTCAATTCTTAAATTAAATGAATTACTATCAGCTTACATAGAGAGAGCTGATATAGAGTCAAAGAAGGAGATCTCAAAAGCGGAATTAGAGTTGAAAATGCATTTATTGAAATTGAAGGAATCTCTAATTGAAAAAGTGATTATGGAAGCAAAATTAAGAATTATGAAGTATTGTGAAAGTGATGAATATATATCTGATATGATTGAAAATTTGAGAAAATTATCAAGCAAAATGAACATAGGCTTAGTTTTAATTAAAGATAGAGATATTGAACGTATTGGTATGGAAAATTTAAAATCCATATTGGGCAATTGTGAGATTAAATCTCATAAAATTGAAGTTGGTGGTTTTATTGCAATATCAAAGGATGAGAAGGTTTATGTAGATAAGACTATTGAAAACATCTTCAATAGAGGGAGAATATTATTGCGATCAAAAATAGCCTCATTATTATTTGGGTGATTTATGTTGAGAGCTGTAGGTAGGATAATAAAAATAAGTGGTCCTGTTGTACAAGCAGAGGGCGCCCTTGGCTTTGAAATGCATGAGCTTGCAATGGTTGGTAATGAGGAGCTAATAGGGGAAGTCGTTAGAATCGAAGGAGATATTATTACTGTACAAGTATATGAAGATACTACAGGGCTTAAACTTGGAGAACCTGTTAAGGGCTCTGGAATGCCTCTAGCAGTGGAACTGGGACCTGGATTAGTTAACAATATATTTGATGGTATTCAGCGCCCACTCACCGTCATTAGAGATATTACTGGAGATTTTGTAAAGAGGGGTGTAAAAGCCACTGCACTACCAAGGGATAAAAAATGGCATTTCACTCCTCTTAAGAAGATTGGAGATTATGCAAGGCCAGGGGAATTTCTTGGCAAAGTTCAAGAAACTCCTTTAATAGAGCATAGAATTTTAGTTCCACCCAATAGAGAAGGAAGAGTAGAGTTTATTGCAGAGGAAGGTTGCTATACTGTGGAGGATGTTATTGCGAAGCTTTCATTTGAAGGTAGAACTTATGAATTAAAGATGTATCATAGATGGCCTGTTAGAAGGCCAAGACCATATATTGAACGCTATGAGCCCTCAGAGCCCCTTATTACTGGTCAGAGAATTATTGATATGTTATTTCCAGTGGCGAAGGGGGGAGCAGTTGCTATACCTGGTGGATTCGGCACTGGAAAAACTATAACTTCTCATCAGCTTGCTGCATGGTCTGATGCCAATGTAATAATATACATAGGCTGTGGAGAAAGAGGTAATGAGATGACTGAAGTATTGATATCCTTCCCTGAACTTAAGGATCCGAGAACAGGACGTCCATTAATGGAGAGAACTATCCTAATAGCAAATACAAGCAATATGCCTGTTGCAGCGAGAGAAGCTAGTATATATACTGGAGTAACCATAGCAGAGTACTTCAGAGACATGGGTTATAATGTAGCAATAATGGCAGACTCAACGAGTAGATGGGCTGAAGCATTAAGAGAAATAGCTGGAAGACTTGAGGAAATGCCTGCTGAGGAGGGATATCCATCATATCTCGCCTCAAGATTGGGCGAATTCTATGAAAGAGCTGGAAGAGTTAAAACATTGAGCGGCTTATATGGATCTGTAACCTTGATAGGTGCAGTATCTCCTCCAGGTGGTGATTTCTCAGAACCTGTTACAGTTCATACAAAGAGATTTGTTAGAGCTTTTTGGGCGCTTGATTCAGCATTAGCTAGCATGCGTCACTATCCTGCAATAAATTGGTTAATATCATATTCGGAATATGTTGATTATGTTGAAAAATGGTGGAATGAGAGAACCAATGGACGTTGGAAAGGTATGCGATTAAAGGCTCTAGAGATTCTAAAGAAGGAAGATGAGCTCAAAGAAATAATAAGACTAGTTGGAGTAGAATCTCTACCTGAGGAAGAAAAACTAATACTTGAAACTGCTAGACTCTTGAGAGAGGGATTCCTTCAGCAGAATGCTTATGATCCAATAGATACATATTCCTCTCCAGAGAAGCAATTCAAACTCCTGGATGCCATACTTAAATTCCATGAGATTGCACTTAGGAGCATTTCAAAGGGCATAATTACATCCAAAATTGCCTCATTACCATCAATTGCCGATCTTGTAAGAGCTAGAATGAATATTCCTAATGAAAAAATTGAGGATATAGATGCGATTATTGAGAGGATTGAGTCTGAAATCAAAAGCTTAGGAGGTGCTTAATATGTCAATGGAGTATCGTAGCATTCAGAAAATAAGTGGACCATTGATATTTGTGGAGGGTGTATCTGGAGTAGGGTATTATGAACTTGTAGAAATAAGAGATGGCGAGGGTAATTTAAGAAAAGGTAGAGTATTAGAAATAAATAGAAATATAGCTGTTGTTGAAGTTTTTGAAGGAACTACAGGGCTTTCCACAACTTCAACAACTGTTAGATTCCTTGGAAGGCCCCTTACCATTCCCTTATCAACTGAAATGCTTGGAAGAATATTCAATGGAATAGGAGAGCCAATAGATGGTGGCCCTCCTCCAATTACTGAGGATTATAGAGATGTTAATGGTCTTCCAATGAATCCTTATTCAAGAGACTATCCAACTAAGTTTATTCAAACTGGAGTATCAGCAATTGATGGAATGAATACACTAGTGAGAGGTCAGAAGCTGCCATTATTCTCTGGATCGGGTTTGCCTCATAATTTACTTGCAACACAAATTGCAAGACAAGCCACTATAGTTGGTGAGGAAGAGGGATTTGCAGTAATATTCGTGGCAATGGGTATAAAACATGATGAAGCTGCCTTCTTCAAAAAGAGCTTTGAGGAATCTGGTGTATTGAAAAATGCCGCTCTATTTCTTAATTTAGCAGATGATCCACCGGTTGAGCGCCTTGTTACTCCTAGATGCGCTTTAACGCTTGCTGAATATCTCGCATTTGAACAAGATATGCACATCCTAGTAATATTAACTGATATGACAAATTACGCTGAAGCTCTGCGCGAAATTAGCGCTGCTAGAGAGGAAGTCCCTAGCAGAAAAGGATATCCTGGATATATGTATAGCGATTTAGCATCCATTTACGAGCGTGCTGGAAGAATTCGAGGGAGAAAAGGAAGTATAACTCAAATGCCAGTGCTTACCATGCCAAATGATGATATTACTCATCCCATCCCTGATCTCACAGGCTATATTACAGAAGGTCAAATTGTTCTGGATAGGGATTTACATAGGCGTGGTATATATCCTCCAATCAACGTTCTACCCAGCCTCTCAAGATTAATGAAGGATGGAATAGGGAAGGGGAAAACTAGAGAGGATCATGGGCCAGTTGCAAGCCAACTTTATGCTGCATATGCTAGAGCTCAGGAGCTTAGAATGCTCAGCACAATAATTGGAGAAGAAGGGTTAACCGAAAGGGATAGACTTTATCTTAGATTTGGAGATGCGTTTGAAAAGCGATTTATAAGCCAGAGTGTAAATGAAAATAGAAGCCTTGAAATTACATTAAATATTGCATGGGAACTTCTTTCGATATTTCCAGACTCTGAGTTAACCAGAATACCTGAGCGAATAATAAAACTCTATAAGAGGTCATGAATTTGTCAATGAGGGCAGCGCCCTCAAAGATGAATTTAATTCGCTTCAAGAGAACTTTGATTTTCTTAAAAAGGGCACATGAATTGCTTGAAGAAAAAAGGGAGATATTGCTAGTTGAAATCAATAGAAGAATTCATGAACTCATAAAACTCAAATCTGAAGTTAATAATTTGCTTCAAAATGCCATGAACCTTCTTAATAGAGCAACTATAATTATTGGATCTAGAGAAATGGACGCCATAAGCCAATCTCCAAGGATAGTTTATGAAATTGAAGTCTCTAAACGAAAACTCATGGGCGTCTCTGTTCCATCTATATCCTTTTCAAAGGAGGAGAAACCAGTTTCCTATAATATTTCTCAACCTACAATTTTAATTGATCTTTTCATTGAAGCTATGGATAAATCCATGCCCCTCCTGGTAAAATTGGCAGAGCTTGAAACAATTATTATAAGATTACTAGAAGAGGTGAAGAAGACACAGCAAAGAATAAATGCTTTGGAACAAGTTTTAATACCACACTATCAGCATCTAATTGCATTTATTTCATCTGTATTGGAAGAAACAGAGCGAGAGGAATTCGTTAGAGTTAAAAAATTGAAGAATATATGGATGAGGAGAGCGAGATTATGAGTGAAGAAGTAAAAAAGCTATATGATGATAAAAAAGCTGAGATAAAACATCAATTAAAAAAATTTATTGAGGAGTTGTCTGAAGCAATTAATAAGAGAAAGGAAGAAATATATAAGGAAGTTCTATAAATAGGTTAAGAAAGAGGTGTCAGTATTGAAACTAAGTGAAATGCCTCCAAGTAAACGAGTTCAACTTTTTTGGGGTTTAGCAATAGTAGTAGCTCTTTTAATGATAGTAGGCTCAATTGTAGTAGCAAGAGCTGCAACACCCATGACAGAAGCCTCTTCAAGTGCACAAGATGTTTCTTATCTGGCATTGGCCTCTAGCATCGCCATAGCTACGTGTGGTATTGGAGCTAGTTATGCTCTAGCAAAAAGCGGTACTGCTGCTATATCTGCATTAGTGGAAAAACCAGAGACGTTCTTTAAAGCTTTCCTAGTGGTTACCCTTTGTGAAGCTATTGCCATATATGGTCTAGTTATAGCGGTTCTATTATGGCTTAGGATTCCTGCATAGGTGTGTTAAATGTTCCGCCCTGAGCGGATGTCGAAAACAACCTTACTTTTTTTAAAGTCTGATACTGAACATGTTTTAGACTTATTAAGTAAGCATGGAGCATTTCATATAATAGTGAAAGAAGAAGTTAGACCTGAACTCTTAAATAACATAGGAGTATTAATAAGTAGAATAAATGGATTGATGGAAAGAATTAGACCACTTCTTACTGAAGAAAGTTCAGCACAAGAAGAGCCTATTACTGCTAATGATTGGTCAACTATTATAAAACACATAGAAAATAAATTGAATGAGTATGAGAAATCAATTAAGGAGTATGAGGAGTTAACACTATTAGAGAATACGCTGAAATCAGCTATTTCTACATGGAAGTCCTTTGTTATTGCCATTGATAAAGCATTACCAAACATATTTCCTTCAAAACACTTCTCCTTTCTAGCTTTCTATCAGAAGGAGCAGCGTGCTATAGACTTTAGAATGGTAATTCCTTATCCTAGTATTGCATTCGATTTAGTACAAAATCCGCATATTATCTTTGTGATTTGTCTAACCAAAGATGTACTAGATGTAAAGAGAGGCCTTGAGGAAGCTGGATATGCAGAAATGCCACAGTTCGAGGGCATGCCGAAAAATTTCCTTGAAGCTAATAAAGCAATTGAAGATTTTGAGAAGAGATTGAATACCATTTCATCCAAAAAATCCGAATTTCTATCTAAACTGTCCTCAATTTATTCTGAGTTAAAATATTTTAAATCGCTATTATCTGATGCACACTCTGTTATTTCAATTAAAGAAGGTAAAGCTGTTGATAGGCATTGGGTTGTATTAGATGGCTATGTGCCCACGAGGAACCTAGAAGGATTAATTAATGATTTAAAAACCAAACTAGAAGGTAGAATTTTATTTAACTCAGTGGAGGAGCATTCCTCTCCACAGGTGCCTGTTATATTCAAATATCCCTCATTCTTTAAAATATTTGATAGTGTAACAAATCTCTATGGAACTCCCTCTTATACTGAAATTAATCCAACACCCATTCTTGCTATTACATTTCCTCTATTCTTCGGTCTGATGTTTGGAGATCTTGGACATGGAATAATGCTTGCTCTATTGGGTTTCTTCATGTGTAAATATGTAAAATCTATGGAAAAAATTGGAAGAATGCTCATAATATGTGGAATAGTAAGCGCGATTATAGGTGGAGCTCTTTATGGTGAAGCCTTTGGTAAGCATATAGGCTATCATACAATATTGTCCCCAAGTGAAGATTTCATGTCGCTTTTCAAATTCTCCCTCTATATAGGAGTAGCTCAAATTTCCCTTGGTATAGTTTTACAAATTATGAATAATTTAATACAGAGGAAAAAACTTGATGCTTTACTAGTTAATACTCCGAGGCTCCTTCTTTACATTATGTTTGTCTATTTAGTATTTGGTTATGGATTGAATATAACAAGATGGTTGGAGGGGCCTATACTTCTTCTCCTTTTCCCCTCTATTATAATGCTTATTGTAAAACCTACCCTATTATTCATAATGCATGAAAGAAAGGAAGGACTTTCTGCTCTTGGAGAATTGGGCTTTGAGGTTCTTGATACAATGATACGTTTTGTTTCAAACACTGTATCCTACCTGAGAATATTCGCAATGGTAATGGCTCATATACAACTCACTAATGTATTCTATAGCCTTGCCTCTATTACAGGAGGAGGAATTTTTGGAGAAATAACAGCATGGTTATTAATGGCTATTGGAAACATATTCGTGGTTTTACTTGAAGGAGTTATAGCAATGGCTCAAGATCTAAGGCTTCATTTCTATGAGTGGTTTAGCAAATTCTATGAAAATGGTGGAATTAAATTTACTCCATTCAAATTAGCGCTAGGTCTTCCGATTAGATGAAATATTCTTGAATTGCAACTTTAGGCTCTATATTTAGAGCTACACTATTCAATATTCTTATTATATTCTTTATTTCTATTTTCTTTAGCTCAATGTAACTAATAGCTGCTTCCAAGCCTCCATATCCCATATAGTAGGCTTTGAGCAATATTTTTCTCATTCTCTTTTCAAAATCCCTCTCAATGTCTCTTAAATCCCTCTGATAACGTAGATTTAATAATGAAATTGTCTCATCAAAGCTCTTGGCTTTAATGGCCTCTGAAATTCTCTTTTTATCAATAGTTCCTCCATCAACTATGAGTCCTTCCAGCAAATCTTTTCTTATATTATTCTTCAATCCTCTTAACATGGTTATTATATTATGCTCATCCACCTTCAATGATATAAATGGAATTAATGCCTTGTAATCCTTAAGTTCTTCAATCATTTTTAAAATTCTATGCTTTGAAAAAATGGAATTTACAAGCCCAGGTATACCATACTCTATGATCTTTTCAATTTCTAAGATTTCTTCATGAAATCCCATTCCGCGTATTTTATTAATGAACTCTAAATATTCCTGTCCCTTTTCCTTTAATCTTATCAATTCTCTTGCAATTTTTTCCTCTTCAAATTCTCTGGCGATCAACTTCAATAATTTCTCTTTTTTTGGTAGAATCTTAATAAATTCTTCAACTTCTTTGTAAAAATTCTTCACTAATTCCTCTTCAGCTCTACTAATAGAAACCTCTGCTGGAACACTGTAAAAGTTCCTTATTTTATTTAGAAAATCCTCAATGCTTTTAGAAGCTGCAAATTCTAAAATTTGTTGCTCTGTAATCATCTTACTCTTTCTAGCAGCTGCCATTACAGCTGCATATTCTTCACTCAATTAGTGTCCCCCGATTTAAATTCTTCTAATACTATCTTTACAGCTTCCTCTACACTTTTTTCAAAATTCTTTTTAGCCTTTTCCTCTATTTCTAAACTTTCAAGCTTCTTTTTCCTCTCAATTTCCTTTATGATCTTATTTGCCTCTTCCATTTTCATTGAAAGAATTTTTCTTCCGCTCTCCTTAGCCGTTCTTTCAATTTCCAATTCTATTTCCCTTGCTCCTTCCTCTGCCATTGCTACTATTTCACGAGCCATTTCTCTTCCCTTATTCTCTATGAAGCTAACCTCTTCTTCCACTCTTTTGAGAGATTTCAATATTTTTTCCAATCATCCTCTCCTCCCAGATACAATATATCCTGTATGTGCTATCATTAGTGTCTCAGGTCTTGTTTCATTACTTTTTACTTTATATCTTCTTAATATTATTTCCTCTGCTCTTATATTTATGAATCCTGAAGTTCTCATAGCTTCAACAGTTTTCTCTACTTGATTTATGGTAGGACTGAAGCTTACTAATCTACCTCCAACTCTTAGTGCATTTTTTGCCTCTTCAATAACAAGCCATGGTGTTGCCATATCTAATATAATTGCATCCATATTCCTTTCATCAATACCTTGAGTTATATCCTTTAGCTTAAATTCTACATATTTTTCCAATCCCAATTTCTCAATATTTTTTCTCGCTATTTCTTGAAACTCCTTTCTAACTTCATATGTAAATACTCTACCATCAGGCCTTACTAGATTTGCAATATATGCAGTAAGAACTCCACTGCCCGTTCCACATTCAACAACCTTTGATCCTGGATGAATATTTGCCATTAAACATATGTATCCCATATCTTTTGGATAAATAACTTGAGTTCTTCTAATCATTCTCTCCAAGTAATCTAAATAATCTGCTGGTAATACTTTTAAAACATCTCCCAAACTTGTTCTTACTTCCGATCCATATGGTTTTCCTAAAATATCATCTAAGTTAATTATGCCTTTATGAGTATGAAAGCTCTTTCCTCTCTCTGCTTTTAATAACCAAGAACTCCTCTCGCTAAAATATAGTAAAATATCATCTCCTTCCTTTATCAAAATTCCACCTCATCAAATTCTCTATAGGATTGAAAAATAAATTTTATGACAAAATAATCAATTTCAAAAAACTTATATTCTCCTTAAAGTTTTAAAAACTAGGTGAATTTGATGCAAAGACCCTTGGAAGGTATACGTGTTTTAAACGTTACTCAAGCTCTATTTGGACCATATTGTGGTATGCTTTTGGCAGATCTTGGTGCTGAAGTAATAAAAGTTGAAAAACCTGGAACAGGAGATATGAATAGAGAATGGGGGCCATTTTTCCCAGGTGTTGAAGGTCCAGACAAAAGTGGATACTATGTTAGTATACACAGAAATCAAAAGAGCATAACCTTGAATTTAAAGACTAAAAAAGGACAAGAAATTCTAAAGGAACTTGTAAAGATTAGTGATATTTTTATTGAAAATTTCAAACCTGGAACCTTAGATAGCTGGGGCATTGGTTATGAAGAATTGAAAAAAGTGAACCCACGCTTAATTTATGCGTGTGGATCTGGTTTTGGGCATTATGGTCCTTATCGTGATTGGCCAAGCTATGATATAATCGGCCAAGCCATGAGTGGCTTCATGGATTTAAATGGATGGCCTGATAAACCACCATGTAGAGCTGGATCTTCTATAGGCGATATAATTGCTGGCATGTTTCTATGTATAGGAATTTTAGCTGCTCTCAGGTATAGGGAAATAACTGGAAAGGGTCAGAAGGTGGATGTTGCTCAAATGGACTCAATGATTGCAATATTGGAAAATGCAGTTATAAGATATACTTTAGAGGGCAAGCCTCCAACAAGGATAGGTTCAAAACATCCCACTATAACTCCATTTGATATATTCAAGGCTAAAGATGGTTATGTAGTTATTGCTGCAGGGAATGATGCTATATGGAGAAGATTATGTAATGTAATGGGCAAGCCTGAATTGGCAGAAGATCCAAGATTTGCTACAAACCCACTTAGATGTAAAAATGAAGCTGAATTAAAGCCAATAATAGAAGAATGGACGAAGAATAAGACGCGTTGGGAAGTAGCAAATCTATTATTGGCAAATGATATTCCCTCAGCCCCAGTATATAATGTAGCAGAAGCAGTTGAAGATCCACAAACAAAAGCAAGAGAAATGATAGTTGAAGTAAATCAACCTCAATATGGAAAGGTTAGAATTGTTGGTTGCCCAATAAAGTTCTCAGAAACTCCAATAAAGATCTTCAAACCAGCACCACTTCTTGGTCAACATACTGAAGAAGTCCTCATGGGATTGCTTGGGTATACAAAAGAACAAATCGATGTCCTAAGAAAGGAGAATGTCATATAAAATTCATGATTTTTTCAAAAAATCTTCTTTTGTTTCAGGAGAGGAAATTGCAAAGAAACTTCAGATAAGTAGAGTTGCAGTCCATAAACAAATTCAAAAACTTAGAAGCCAAGGCTATATTATAGAAGGCATTCGTGGAAGAGGTTACAGATTAATTCCAAGATCTGATGGATTGCTTCCCCTCGAATTGAAGGCAAGGCTTGAAACTAATATACTTGGAAGGGAGATAATTACATTGGAAACCGTAGATTCCACTCAAAACTTCATAAGAGAATTAGCAGAGAAGGGTGCTCCTGAAGGAACCTTGGTGATAGCTCTTGAACAAGAAGCAGGAAGAGGTAGAATGGGTAGAAAGTGGTTTTCACCAGAAGGTGGACTATGGTTTAGCATTTTATTGCGTCCGCCATTTTTGCCTAAGGAAATTTATAAATTAACATTATTATTTGGTGTGGCAATTGCAATTTCATTAAAAAATTATGGCTTGAAGCCTTCATTAAAGTGGCCAAATGATGTTCTTATTAATCAAAAGAAAGTATGTGGTATTCTTCTAGAGAGCTCTTTAGAAGCAGATAGAGTAGACTATGTAATAGTTGGCATTGGTTTGAATGCAAACTTTCCTATAACTTCATTGCCTGAGGAAATTAGAACAAACTCAACTTCACTTTATGAAGTTTTGAATAGAAAAATAGATAGAGCGGAGCTATTATGTAAAATTTTAAAAAATTCAGAATATCTATATCTAAATGCAATTAAAGAGGGATTTCTTCCTATAATATCGATTTGGAAATCTCTTTCTTCAATGTTAGGCAAAATGGTAGAAGTAAAACTCTTAAAAGAATCCATTAGAGGAATTGCTATTGATATTGATGAAGATGGATCTCTTGTATTAAATGAAAACGGAAAATTGAAAAAAATATACTCTGGGGATATTCAACTTATTTAATTTCAAATATTCTTCTTCTTATCTCTGTTTTTAGTGCCTCAGGCAACCCAGGTAAGCCAGGATCTAAGAAACCCTTCACAAGTATTCCAATTGCTTCTTCCGGTGGTATTCCTCTTGACATTAGATAGTGAAGTTGCTCCTCTTGTAGTTTTCCTATAGCTGCTTCATGAGAGAGTTCGGTCTCAGAATGTTCAGCTACTAATTCGGGTATAGCTATAATAGATGCAGTTGGACATAACATCATTCCTCTACACTCAAGATGTCCTTTTGTAGCTTTATTTTGACCTATTATCTGTCCTCTATTGTAAACTTTAGCTCTTCCAGTGGCAACAACCTTAAATATGGATTCTCCTGAACATCCTTCTCCCATTAGGAGTATTCTATTTCCTAAATCTATTATAGAATCCTTACTTGCATATATTATAGAATTGAATTTCACCTTTGCCCCTTTCCCCACTAGATAGGCTGTTGGATAAGCTTGTATATCACGCACTGGATTTAGCGTTATATAGTTGGATATTAAAACTCCTCCATCTTCTATTATTGCTCCAGTTCTAGGCCTAACACATACGTTCTCTCCCCAATTATGTATCATTGTAAATATTACTGTTGCATTTCTCTTTACATAAAATTCAGTAATGCCCACATGTAGAGCATAACTTACTTTACTACTTATCGTACATCCAGTTATTATGTTTAGCTCAGATTCTTCCTCTGCTATTACTATATTATGTGGTGCTTGTAATAATCCTGAAGTATTTATAAATAGACATGCTTGTACTGGCTGTGAAATTTTCACACCAGGCTCAGT
The DNA here is from genome assembly GCA_025057955.1 of Candidatus Methanomethylicaceae archaeon. GTDB lineage: Archaea > Thermoproteota > Methanomethylicia > Methanomethylicales > Methanomethylicaceae > JANXER01. The sequence goes on from JANXER010000006.1 coordinate 27,056, forward strand.
TCTTATAAAATAGCCCTTACTTTGCTTTAATTCAGCAATAGCGGTGTATTTATCTTGATCAACTGATAGACATCTCCAGTAATAGGATTTCAACCATTCATACTTTGATAGAGCCTCATCTGTTGAAGTAATCTCCAATCCTTTTATGCTAGATGCTATTTTAGAAAGGAGCACAGAGTGATCTATTTGAAAATAAGTTCCACTTTTCTCCTTTGAAATTTCTATTCCAACATCTAAAGCTCTATTTTCCACTTCTTTATCAATTGATTTTTCCACCTCTATTCTATCAATAAATTTACTGAGATCTATGTCACTTCCATAAGTTGCTCTTTTATCAATGGCTTGAAGTGCTGCTTTCTTGAGTTTTTCCCTCCAATCCATAATTAAGCACCTCTTTTATCAATTTTTCATATCCTAAAGCTTCTATTTTTGAAATCAACTCTTCAAAAGTTCCACTCAAAACTATCCTTCCATTTGACATAATGTATAATCTCTTTGGCTTTATATATTGAAGAATATGTCTATGATGTGTAATTATTATTGAGGAACAATTATTATTTTCTATATATTCTCTTATACTATCGCCCAATATCCTTAAAGAATCTATATCAACTCCACTATCTACTTCATCAAGTATCATGAGCTTAGGCCTCATAGCAAATATTTGTGCAAGTTCACTTCTCTTTCTCTCTCCTCCGGAAAATCCTACGTTCAAATCCCTATCCATGTATTTTGAATAATTCAAATTCACTTTATCAAGAATATTCATTACAAACTCTATATGATTTTTTGACTTCCATGGATTTATTCCTCCAGCTAGAGCAATCATATCTCCAAGCTTTAATCCACGTATGGAAGGTGGAGATTGAAATGCCATAGCAATTCCCATTTTAGCTCTTTCATATATTGGTTTATTCGTGATGTCCATACCCTCGAATAGAATTTTACCTTTATTAATTATATATTGAGGAAGTCCTATCAATGCATTAGCTAATGTTGTCTTTCCAGAAGCATTATGCCCCATTATAGCTATAACTTCTCCTCTATCTAATTTGAGATTAATTCCTTTTAATATTTCCTTTCCTTCAACAGAGACATGAAGGTCTTGAACTTCAAGTAACAAATTCATATCCCCATAAGCATTTTATATTGCTCACTTTTATATATTATGATTATTTTATGCGAATAGCAATTTTATATTCTGGTGGAAAGGATAGTAATCTTGCTCTATATTATTTAATAAAAGAAAATTATGAAATTGCTTTTCTATTAACAGTAATACCAAATAAATTTGATTCTTGGATGTTCCATAGACCAAATGTGGAATTAGCGAAGGTTCAAGCAGAATGTCTAAATCTTCCTTGGCAATATGTTAATGTGTCTGGCGAAAAGGATTTTGAGTTATATGAGCTTAAAACCTTTCTTTCTTCCATAAGAGGAATAGATGGCATTGCTACAGGGGTAATTGCAAGCAAGTATCAAAAAGAAAAGATTGAGGATTTATGTAAAAACTTAAATCTCAAGCCTATATTTCCGCTTTGGGGTAAATCAGAGCTTCTTCTTCTTAAAGAAATAGTATCTTTAAATTTTGAAGTTTATTTTACATCTGTTTCTGCTGAAGGTATTGGAAAGGAGTGGCTTGGTAGAAGATTAGATATGGAAAGCATTAATCTTCTTATGAGGATTAGAGAAAGATATGGGATAAATATTTCCGGTGAGGGTGGAGAATATGAAACTTTTGTTTGCAATTCTCCATTATTTAAGATGAGGATAAAAATTTTAGAAGCTGAAACAATATGGAAGAGAAATTATGGATACTGGATTATTAAAAAATATATCCTTTTACCAAAAATATAATTTATTTCTAAATTTTAATGTTATGGTGGGGATGTGATTGAGTAAGTTCATATTTATAACTGGTGGAGTTTTAAGTAGCGTAGGAAAAGGAATCCTTACTGCTTCTATTGGAAAAATGTTACAAGTAAGAGGTCATAGTGTATCAATTGTTAAGATAGATCCATATGTTAATGTGGATGCGGGAACAATGAATCCATACATACATGGCGAGGTTTTTGTTACTGAGGATGGAGGAGAGACGGATTTAGATTTAGGCCATTATGAAAGATTTCTCGATATTAATTTATCCAAATTAAACAATATAACTACAGGTCAAATATATTCATCAGTCATAGAGAAGGAGAGAAAAGGTGAATATTTAGGAAGATGCGTTCAAATTATTCCACATGTTACTGATGAAATTAAAGAGAGATTGAGGATAGTTGCAAAGCTTACAAATGCAGAAATTCTTCTTGTTGAAATTGGTGGTACTGTTGGAGATATAGAAAGTTTGCCCTTTTTTGAGGCTGTGAGGCAAATGAGGCTTGAGGAGGGTTATAGTAATACTTTATTCGTTCATATTGCTCTTGTTCCCATCCTTGATGTAACTAATGAGCAGAAGAGCAAGCCCTTTCAGCATAGCATACAGGAATTGAGGAGAATTGGCATTCAGCCAGATATACTTGTTGCCAGATGTAGAGTTCAAATTGAAGAATCCATTAGGAAAAAGATATCGCTTTTTGGAAGTGTACCTTATGATGCTGTTTTTACATCATATAATGTTGATAATATATACAATCTTCCATTGGAACTTGATAAACAAGGCATGGGCGATTACATAGTTAAGAGACTTATGTTGAATAGTAAGCCGCCCAATTGGGGGGAATGGAAATCAATAGTTTCTTCCTTCTATAATGTAAGGGATAGTGTTAAAATAGCTATGTGTGGAAAATATACAAAGCTTTCTGATTCTTATATAAGCATAATAGAAGCACTTAAACATGCAGGAGCAAAGCTTGGTGCAGCTCCTAAATTGGAATGGATTGAGACAACGTGTTTGGAAGAAGATCCTTCTTCATTTAATTTTAATAATTATCATGGGATAGTAGTTTTGCCTGGCTTTGGAGCTAGAGGAACAGAGGGAAAAATACTTGCGATAAAGTATGCAAGAGAAAATAAAATTCCATTCTTAGGAATATGTTATGGCTTTCAATTAGCAATTGTTGAATTTGCAAGAAATGTTCTAGGCTATAAAAGCGCTCATACGACTGAAGTTGATCCTAATACTCCTTATCCCATAATAGATTTATTACCAGAGCAGAGAAATCTACAAAATTTAGGCGGAAGTATGCGCTTGGGAGCTTATAAAATATTATTGAAGGAAGGAACAATGGCTCAAAAATTATATGGATCTTCCATTATATCTGAGAGACATCGTCATAGGTATGAGGTAAATCAAAAATATTTAAATGATCTTGAAGAGGCAGGAATGATAATAAGCGGAATTTCATATGATGGAAAAAGTGTAGAATTTATAGAATTGAAGGACCATCCATTTTTTTTAGGCTCACAATCACATCCTGAATTCAAGTCGAGACCTGGTAAGCCCTCTCCTCCATTCCTCGGATTTTTAAACGCTTGTATAAAACGAAAGAAGTTTATTGTAGCAAAAATCTAACTTCTTTTACATCAGTTGTACAGATTTTCTTTACCCCTCTTATTCCAGGCTTGTATATTGTCTTTATAAGCCCTACATTCTCAAGTATTCTTATTTGTGCGCTTGCATTGGCTTTACTCTGTTTTATTAATTCTGCAATCTCTTGCATATCCACTTCCTTCTCTCTTACATAATTTAGTATTTGTATTCTTGTTGGTGAGGATAATGCCATTGCAACGTTCACAATGTTATTTTCCCCCCTTATTATAAGTACTCCATCTTCTGTTTTATCTAATTTTAGGTTTTCAATAGTTTTTTCAATTTTGTACTCTTTGGTCATTTTTCATCACTCTTTTTTAGTATTATTGTAAAAATCTACTTTTAAACTTTTTGTTATTTTGAAACAATACACAAAAATTATAACTAAATAATATAATATTGTTAATATATATTAAGTTACAGTAAATTTACTGATTCAGATACAGTTATAAATCTTATCTTTTAAATTTTATCCTCGACTATGCAAATATATCATACTGTTCTTGGTATTGATAGATTGCCATCATATAATGATTTTGCAGTAGTAATAATAAGCAACTCAGAAATAATTTTTAAAAAGGAATGTGTAAGTAAAAATGAATTACTTGAAATAGCTCAACAATTTAAAGTAAATGCTATTGCAATTGACAATATATATGAGCTAGGCTCAGAGAGTGAAATTAAAGCATTCATGAGTTATCTCTATAACGTAGATCTTGTTCAAGTTACTGGTTCCCCTATTCATGGATTTAAGCCTCTTTCGCTTATTGCTAGAGAATTGGGGTTATCGAAAGGTAGTAAGCTATCTCCAATGAAATCAGCAGAGGTATGTGCAATGGCTACAATAGCTGGTTATGGATATCTTGTAAAGTTCTATGATCCAGAAACTAAGATTGTAATCTCAAGGAGGAGAAAATTTGGATCAGGTGGAATGAGCTCTGAGCGATTCAAGAGAAGCATGGAAGGTGCAATATTAAATTTAACTAGGATAATCGAAAATCGATTAAAGTCCAGAGGAATAGATTATGATCTTCTATTTAGAAGGGGAAATTATGGTCTGGATGGTTCTACATTTATAATCTATGCTCCACGAAATCAAATATCTGGAATAGTTCGCCCATTACGTACCTCAAGTATAAATGTTCGAGTAATCCCTATGTTTTCTAAATCATTTGATTTTGTTCCCCTTAATGCTCCAATAGCCAATCATAAAAAGAGATATTTAATTGTTGGAATAGATCCTGGCATTGTATGTGGAATTGCAATACTTGATTTAAATGGAAGAGTTTTACATTTATCGAGTGGAAGAAACATAACAAGAGGACAAATTACTAGAACAATTATTTCATTAGGAAGAGCGTTAGTTTTTGCATCAGATGTTAATCCTCCTCCGTCTATGATCCTCAAATTGGCAGCCTCTCATAATGCTATTATATTCTATCCTGAGAGCTTCCTTAAAGTTGAAGAAAAATCAATTATAATAGAGAAAATCATTTCTGAACAAAATATAAAGGTGAAGGATTCACATCAATCAGATGCTCTTGCAGCAGCCTTAAAAGCTTATCTCTCTTATAAAAATAAGTTGGAGCAATGCATATCACATGTAAAGGAACTAGGGGCCCAAGTTGATTTAGAGGAAGTTAAAGCATTAGTGATAAGAGGTATGAGTATAAGGGATGCTATAATGACCTCAAAGATTCCTAAAGTGGAAAAATCAGTAAAGATAAAGAAGCAAAGATCTGAAAAGGAGCGTATAAAATTCCTAAAGAGTAAACTGGAATTAATGAAATTAGAGCGTGAGTATTTACTTGCTAAAGTGAAAGAACTTGAATCTAAAGCTGAAGAACTTGAAGAGGAATTGCGATTAAAGAAAATAGAGGTTAAATCTATTGATAAGGATGAAATTGATCGAAGAGTTAGTTCATATATATCTGAAATTGGTAGATTGAGAGCAGAATTGGAAAAGGAGAAGAATGAGAAGCAACTTCTTAAGTCATATCTCACCTCATTAGCATCTAGAGAGTTAATGATTTTCAAAAAGATCTCGAGTCTAAGGGAAGCTCTAGAACTTCAGAATATTATTGTAAAGAAAATTGATGAAATAGATGAAGACCTGAGAAAAATTCTTTTGAAATCTCCTCCAAAATTTATCATCGTTCAAGAATCTTATATCGATGATATATTTGATTTTGGCATTCCGGTAATCATGTTAAGTGATCTGAAGTATGTGGAATATGAGGATTTTATTATAGTTGATTCCGCCTCATTCAATAGTGCTTTAGAGAATGCAAAAAAGAAACTAGAGGAGCATCAGAAGGAGAGGGCGAAGAAAATAAAACATTTGTTTGAAGAATATCGATTAGAAAGACTTAAGGAACTTAAAAAAGCATAAATTTTCTATCCAAGATTCCTTCTGTTATTTTTTCAATATTTTCAAATTCTTGGTTTACAATAGCTTCTATTTCATACTTTATTTCATTACTTGATGAAATTCCCTTTTCCATTACCAATTGTATATTTGTTATATATGGATCATCTATTGGTCTGCCTATTTGACTTACAATTTTTACATAAGCCTCCTTGACGCCTTTTAGTTCAGCGATCCTATTTGCAATTATACTTGCAATCACATTGTATATTTTCCCAACGTGGCTTACTGGATTCTTTCCTGCTGCAGCCTCAAGCGACATTGGTCTTGATGGTGTTATTAAACCATTACTTCTATTTCCCCTGCCCGTCTCTCCATCATCTCCCATTTCTGCAGAAGTTCCAGTAACTGTTAAGTATATAGCATTAACCTCCGGTCTATCTGCGCTATTTATCATAACCTCTATGGGAAAATCATATTTCTTAACTAAATAGTCCTCAATCTCTTTCTTTAGTTCCTCCTTTATTGATAAATAATGGCTTACATCATTTATGAATCTTGAAACCATGGCCACTGCTACTATTAACTTTATTTCATTTCCTACTCTCAATCCCATGACCTTTACATCTTCTCCTGTTTCTGGAAGCTTTTTCTTCAATTGTTCTGAGTTTATGAATCTTTCTGTTTCATAAACAATCCTTTCCAAGTTATCTAATGGAGCATATGCTACGCCAATTGATGTATCATTTGCACATTTTATTCTACTTCTAAATTCATAGTTTGCAACCAAGTCCAAAGATCCTCTGCCAATTCTATAGTCTACTATAATATGAGCCTCTGGATCTAGAAATCTGAAATTCCTCTTTATCCACTTTTTAGCAGATTCCACTGCAAGTCTTCCAACTGGAATTTGCTCTTGTTTGTTATTAACGAAAACCTCTGTAGTTGCTCTTCCAGATACTAATATGTATATTGGTAATAAAACCTCGCCACCGCCAAATCTAACATTTGCTTGTCCTCCAACCACAAGTACTTTATCTACATTATGATGAAGTATTTGTTTAAACCTCTCTCTATAGAATTTACAAAGATTAATGCTAAATTCCTCTGAAATTCCATCTGCCATATAATCAGGATGACCTACACCCTTTCTCTCAACGAATTCCACAAATTGTTCCTCTATAGGTTGAATGTTCAAATGTTCAATAATTATATTTCGTTTCAAATAATACCACCAAATTATCTTTTTGCCTGTTTCATTTTTCCCTCTGAAAGAGATGTCACTATGTAGAGTATGTTGCTCCCTCTAACTAGGATTTTCCCGTATTTTGCCAAGGGGCTTCCATCATCCACTGTTTCCATTGCATCTGTTAGCACAAGATTCATTGTTTGATCAAATTTCACGAGATTTCCTATATATTCATGCCCATCTTTTAGTTTCACTAAAATTTGGCTATTTATTGCCTTATTAAGCAATCTGAAGGTTTCACTTGGCATTAAATTACACCATTGTTATCCTCATTAACTTCTTATTAAAAAATTTGTCGAATCTTATTTATATAAAAATTGTGACAGTTTCTGTACATTCTATTTCTTACCAAATATGAAGATTTCCTTCATAGTTTCAATTTCATAGGTTTCCACACCTTCAACAATAGGAGGTTCTTCACGATTTAGAAGACTTATACCAAATTTTCCGCCTCTTTTTAAACACCTCATAATTTCACTTAGAAAACGTTTCTTATCCATTATGAGATTTAGCACAGTTACACTAGTAATGATGTCTATGGATTCATCCTTTATTGGTAAGTGCTCTCCATCTGCTAATATCAAATCAATCTTTCCTCTATTTTTCACCTCTCTTAACATATTTATCGAAATATCCAGTCCTATCATTGTTTTACAATTCACCATATTGAAAAGTATGCCTGTTCCACAGCCTATATCCAATAGTATTTCATCTTCTTTTGGCCTCAATTTATTTAGAAGAAAGCTTATTTTCAGTTTTTGCTCATGCTCATATCTCATATTGTATAAATGTGCTGTAGCATTATACATTTTCATTATATCAACTTTTCTTTCTACAGTCATCAAACTAAAAAATTTATTTATATCCTATTTCATTTTTTTGTTTGAGGGGATAAGTAATGACAGAAGCTCCAAAGGAAGTAAAACCACAGGAGAGACCCTCCATACCTAAAAATGTTGTATTAGTTGGCAAAAAACCACTAATGAGCTATGTGATGGCCGCTCTTATGCAATTAACCGATAGTGGCACTGTCACCATAAAGGCCAGGGGAAGAGCTGTATCTAGGGCTGTAGATGTTGCACAAATATTGGCTAATAGATTTCTTAGTAGTGATTCTGTAAAATCTGTCAAAATAGATACAGAAATTATCGGAGATCCTCCAAGAAACGTCTCCATAATTGAAATAACTGTTACTGGGAAGCCTCTGAAGAAATGAAGAAATAGCCTCTTTTTTTATCCACCTGCTACTGGAGGGAATATTGAAATACAATCTCCATTTCTCAATTTTGTTTCTAATCCTGCTAAATCTCTAATGTCTTTTCCATTTACCAAAATTTTTACGGATTCTTTCTTTTCATCTCCTTCCATTAAAATCTCCTTTATTCTAGCTCCAAACATCTCTATTAATGCTTCAACAGCCTCCCTTACATTTTCTACATTCTCTATTTCTAGAAGAGAGTTGCCTACCATTTCCCTCAGGGTTGCAAATAATTCTATTTTTACCTTCATTTTTCCACCTCTAAAACAAGTTTAAATATTTCTCCAAATTTAAAATTGATGGATTCTATTATAAAGGGGGATCTTATGGGCGGATATATGGGAAGAGTTCTTAGAGTTGATCTTTCATCAAGAGAAATATCCATTGAAGAATTGAATATGGATGTTGCTATCTCCTTTATTGGTGGACGTGGTTATGGCGCAAAAATATTATTCGATGAACTTCCAGTAGGTGTAAATCCATTAAGTCCAGAAAATAAGCTGATATTCATGACTGGCCCTCTAACTGGCACCCCTGCTCCAACTTCAGGGAGATATTCTGTTTCAACAAAATCTCCTCTTACAGGCACAATTTTTGATGCTAATGGTGGTGGATATTTTGGTTTTGAGCTTAAGAGGGCTGGATTTGATGGTATAATATTTGAAGGTGCAAGTGAAACTCCTGTTTATCTTTCTATAATAGAAGGCAAAGCTGAATTACATGATGCAAGTAATTTATGGGGCCTTGATGTATTTGAAACTGATGCTCGTTTGAAGCAAATCGTTGGTAATCCCTTTGCAAGAGTAGCTTGTATAGGTCCTGCTGGTGAAAATTTGGTAAAAATTGCTGGAATAATGAATGATAAGCATAGAACTGCAGCTAGAGGCGGCGTAGGTGCAGTAATGGGATCAAAGAAGCTTAAAGCAATTGTTGTCAAAGGATCAAGAGAAATCCCCATAGCTAATCATTATGCTTTCATGAGAGAAGTTCGTAGATGTATGGAAGTAATAAAGGGGCATCCAACTACTGGCGATGGAATGGGAAGATATGGTACTGCAGTTCTTATTCATGTAATAAATAAAGCTGGCATCCTTCCTGTGAGAAATTATAGATCTGGGGTTTTCGAGGATGCTGAAAGGGTAAGTGGAGAGTATATGTCAAAGACCATACTCAAGGGCAAAAAAGGTTGTTTTGCCTGTCCCATTATGTGTGGCAGAATTACCAGAATTAAGCATGAAGGAAGCGAATTGGAGACAGAAGGGCCAGAGTATGAAACTATATGGACATTCGGGCCTAACTGTGGAATAAATGATCTCGAAGCTATAGCATTTGCAAATCATTTATGTAATGCTTATGGAATTGATACAATTTCCATGGGGCAAGTAATATCCTTCATTATGGCATGTTATGAAAGTGGTATAGTTAAGGATATTGGTGTTGAAGCAAAATTTGGCAATAGTGATGCATTACACAAATTAATAAAAATGACAGCCTTCAGAGAAGGCATTGGTAATATTTTAGCAGAGGGTGTTAAGCGAGCCTCTGAGATACTGGGAGGGGAGGAATTTGCCTTTCATGTTAAGGGTTTAGAATTGCCTGCATATGATCCAAGAGGTGCTAAGGGAATGGCACTTGCATATGCAACCTCAAATAGAGGGGGCTGTCATTTGAGAGCATTTATGGTTGCTCCTGAAATCTTAAGCACTCCAAGATATCTAAATCCAAATTCATATGATAATAAAGCACTTCTTACAAAAATAATGCAAGATGTATTTGCAGTAATCGACTCTTTAATACTTTGTAAATATACATCTCTTGCTCTCTTCTCCACATTGAAATTTGAGCCAGATTTTTATGCACGATTACTTACAACAGCTACTGGATTTTACGTAGATCGTGAAGAATTCTATAAAATAGGCGAAAGAATATATAATCTTGAACGTCTATTCAATGTTAGAGAGGGCTTTTCTAGGAAGGATGACACTCTTCCAAAGCGTTTGCTCTTTGAACCTATGCCTGATGGACCAGCAAAAGGAGAAACAATTAATTTAGATAGATTACTTAATGAATATTATGCAGTAAGAGGTTGGGACTATAATGGAGTTCCTACTGATAAGAAGGTGTTGGAATTGGGCTTGAAGCCTTTATACGAAGGACCAAAAATTCAAGTTGCTGTAGATGAGCGTTATTTAAAGGATGCTCTTCCTATAGCTGAGGCTGCATATCGTGGTGGAGCAGATATAATTGAAGTTGGTACTCCATTAATAAAATCTGAGGGTTTAAAAGCTGTTAAGGAATTCAGAAAAGTTTGTCCAAATTCTATTATTGTTGCTGATTTGAAGACATTCGATACTGGTTGGTTGGAAACAGAGTTGGCTGCAGAGAATGGAGCAGATATTGTAACTGTTATGGGTGCTACTGATGATTATACTATAAAGGATGCTGTGGGAGCTGCAAGGAAATATGGTTTAAAGGTCATGGTAGATCTAATGAATTTGAAAGATCCTATAGCAAGAGCTATGGAAGTTGAAAAACTTGGTGTAGATTATGTATGCTTACATGTTGGCATAAGTGCACAAGTAAGAGAGCGTGAAATTGATCAAAAAATCTCCCTAATAGAGAAATTGGTGAAATCCGTTAAAATACCAGTGGCAGTTGCTGGTGGAATAAAAATTGAGGTTGTTCCTTTATTAATAAAAGCTGGCGCAAGAATATTAATAGTTGGAGGAGCCATTACAAAATCTCCAAATCCAGAGGAGGCCACTAGAATCTTCGTTAATACCACAAGATCTATATGGAAGCAATATTAAAAGTAACCTAAGGTGTTTCCTTGTGAGTCCATGGTAACAAAACAAGGTCCAAAGTCCTTTACTTCTAAGACCCATACTGCCTCTGGTTCTCCTAAATCTTTCCAATAAACTTCTTTTATGCCTAAAATCGACTTTGCTGCTAAAGCTCCTGCTCCACCAGGAAATTCCATATATACAGCACCGTGCTCTTTTAGTGCCTTTTTTGTATTTTCCCCCATTCCTCCCTTTCCTATAATTCCCCTTAGACCTGTTATCATTATCAAATCCTTTTCAAAAATTTCCATTCTCATGCTTGTTGTTGGACCAGCTGATATTACTTTATTATTCTTTATGAGTGGGCCACAATGATATATTATTCTATTCTTCAAATCAAATGGTAATTTTCCTCCATTTTTTATAATTTCTAATGCTCTCAGATGTGCCATATCACGCATAGTAAATATAATTCCAGTAAAGAAAATTACATCTCCAACTTTGAGCTTTCTAACATCATCTTCATTCAATATTGTATTAAGTTTTAAAACTTTCATTAACATCACCTTAAAATGATAGTTCTTCTCCTTAAGGCCCAACATTGTATATTTACTGCTACTGGTAAGCTTGCAGTATGACAATGTCCCCACTCTATTAGCACTCCCAATGCTGTTGTCTTACCTCCAAAACCCATTGGCCCTATTCCAAGTTTATTAATTTCTTTCAATAGCTCCTCTTCTAATTCTCTTAAATTTAAATCAGGATTTTTTGAATTCAATTCTCTCAAAAGTGCTCTCTTTGCAAAGTAAATTGCTTTTTCCATAGTTCCTCCTACACCAACCCCTACTACAATTGGAGGGCATGGCCTCCTTCCAGCATTTTTAACTGTTTGAATTACCAATTTTTTAATTCCTTCAATTCCACATGTTGGATCAAGCATACTTAAACAGCTTACATTTTCAGATCCTGCGCCTTTTGCTAATATATCTATTTTAGCCTCATTACTATTCTCGAAATGTAGAATTGGATGAAATCTTCCTAAATTTTCTCCTTGATTCTCCCTTGTAAAGGGATTAACTGTATTTTTTCTTAAAGGAACTTCTTCAGTTGCCCTCTTTATTCCCTCTATTATCATTTTCCTTATTTCACTAAATTTTTCTTCACAACTTACGAAAAATTCAATAATCCCAGTATCTTGACATATTGGAATTTTATTCTCTCTTGCATATTTTACATTCTCTAAAATTGCCTCCATTATCATTCTACTTAATCCTTCTTCTTTTTCCTTTGCTAATAATAGCTTATTCTCCACATCCTTTGGAAGATCGCATTCTAAAGCTCTTATGGCCTCAACAATATCTTCCACATTCATAATTTTACTTGAGCATAAAGTATTAGATAAAGAGTGCTATTTTATTATTCATGACGAGTTATGATCAATTGAAAAGATTTGCTCCCACAATTTCTCAGCTAGTTAGATACATCTATTTTAAAAGCTTTGCAAGAATAGAGCAGGATCTCCCTTCCCTCAGGAATAAACTACTGGAATTTGGAGATTTAGGAAGAGGATTCTTTGATGCAATAAAAGGCGCCTATTTAGCAATGAAAGAGAGAGATGCATTCTTAACTAAGATTTACAAGTATGAGGATCCAAAAAAAATTGAGGATATGGCTGAAAATTTTAAAAATGAGGCCTTTAGACCAACTGTAGATGAATATGAGAAAGGTTTCTTATTATGTTGGGAAATAATTTTGAAGACTCTATCCACACTTAAAAGGGAATATCCAGAATATCCTCTAAAGGATGAAGAGAATAAACTTACCTCATCCAAATAATATTAAATACTATTACCCATATCACATACCAAATTAGAAAATATGAAAATATTCCAGTCATATAGAACTTTCTTACATCTTTTACATTCATATATATATCTTTAATGCCATATCTAAATAACAAATAAGTTATAATGAAAATTAAAACTCCAATCAAGAGTCCAAGCATTTCTTCTAATTTTAAAATTCCAGCAATGATTCCTGCAACTATTGCAAATGCCACTCTTATATAATACATCTTTCTGTAGATATTTCGCTGAAAGGGTGAAGGATGTGAAGCTTTGTTTGACATCAATTGACCTCCTGGCTATTGTAAGAGAATTGAAATCTCTACTTATAAATGCTCGTATGGAGAATATATACAATTTGGATAATTTGGCCTTTATTTTTCGCTTTCATACATCAATGGGAAATATGGACGTAATTTTTGAACTAGGAAGGAGAGTTAATATCACTAATTATAAATATCCATTACTTTCACAACCATCTCGTCATGCTATGATAATGAGATCCCTGCTTCTTAATTCCTTTGTATTATCTATTGATCAAATAAATCTTGATAGAATAATTAGCTTTAAATTAAAATCTGATAGAATTCTAAACCTTTATTTAGAAGTTTTTGGAGAAGGAAATGTTATCATAACAGATGAATTTGGAAAAATTCTCTATGCTCTCCATCAAAAGAAAATGCGCGATAGATCAATAATAACTGGAGCACTTTACTCTCCTCCTCCAATTAGAGGTAAAAGCATTTATGATGAGATAAAATTACAAAAAGTTGAGGCAATTAAGTTTCTAGTGAAACAAATGAATCTTCCCCCAGAGTTCATTGAGGAGGTTCTTTTTAGATGTTCAATTAATCCCAAGTTAGAGCTATCTGAAGAGGATTTTAGAAAATTTTTGAATACAGCAAGACAATTGATTGAAGAGATTAAAACCCATCCTTTGAGACCAAACTTGATATTAAAGGATGGGGAAAAAATCTCCATCCAACCCATTGAATTTTTATCCTTACCATATGAGCGCGTTTACTTTGAGTCATTTAATGCTGCAGTGGATGAATATTTTTCACACTTAACTTTAAAGAAAATTTCAGAGAAGGAAAAGCAGCCCATTGAAGAGGAATTAAAAAAGCTGGAGAGGATTCTTAAAAGTCAGGAAGAATATGCAAAGGAATTGGAGAGGAAAATAAACGAAAATAGAAAAATTGGCGAACTTATTTTAAGTAATTTAATACAAATTCAAAATTTAATTGATTATATTATTAAAATGCGTAAGGAGAATTATGATTGGAATATTATTTTAAAAAATTCACCAATGAAGATAATTGATATTGACACTAATAGTGGCATGCTTAAAATTATAATAGATGATAAAGAAATAACCTTAGATCTTAAGCGTTCCGCCTCAGAGAATATGAATAAATTCTTTTCCCTATCGAAAGAATATGCAGAGAAGTTAAAAGGTCTTAAGAATGCAATTAAGGAAACTCAAGATAAAATTGATAAATTAAGAAAAGGTCTTCAGAAAATTCAAGAGCCAATTCCCATAAAATCAATGAAGAAGGAATGGTATGAAAAATTTAGATGGACATTTTCATCACAAGGATTTTTAATAATAGGAGGAAAGGATGCTAGACAGAATGAAATTCTTGTTAAAAAGTATTTAGAATCAAGAGATATTTTTGCTCATTCAGAAGCTCCTGGTGGATCAGTAGTTATAGTAAAATCAAATAATCAAGAAATACCAGAGGAGACTAAGAGAGAGGCTGTGGCTTTTGCTGTAGTATACTCAAAGGCTTGGAAGGCTGGTTTAAGTTCTGCTGATGGTTATTGGGTTTATGCTAATCAAGTAACGAAATCCCCTCCTTCTGGAGAATATCTAGGAAAAGGAGCATTTATGATATATGGAGAGAGAAATTATGTAAGAAACATTTCTCTTATAATTCATCTTGGGGTTAAAATATTTGAGAATTCATACAAGATTATAGTTGGCAATGAATCTTTCGTTAAGGAAAATGCAGTGAGCTTTGTAAAGCTTACTCCTGGAAAGTTTAGGGGAAAAGAGTTGGTGAAAAAAATAAAAGAGCTTTTATTGAAAAGGGCTAATATGGAATATCATCAAATAATAAATTTAATACCTGATAGTGAAATACTGGCCCTTATACCTTTTGGAGAGGCACAACCTATGTAAAATTTAACATTTGTGAGAAATCCACTTAAATATAATTGAACAAGTATATAGTGGGTGCTCTTTATGAAAAGAGTAAGAACTGCTATAAGAGTGGAAGATGTAATGACTAGGGATCTAGTAACATTACCAGAATCATCCTCTGCGAGAGATGTAGCTATTGCTATGAGTGGAAAAAGAATTGGATCTGTTATAATAGTACATGAAGGTAATCCCGTGGGAATAATTACTGAAAGAGATTTAATTGAGAGAGTTCTTGCAAAGGGTTTAGATCCAGATAAGGTTATTTCTAAAGATATAATGTCATCACCATTATTTGTTATAGACCCAAAAGTTGGAATTATGGAAGCAGCAAGGAAAATGGCCTCTCTAAATATTAGAAGGCTCATAGTGGTGGATAGAGGGAAAATGGTGGGAATAATTACCTCTAGTGATATACTTTCTGCAGCGCCGGAAATGATAGAGATTCTCATGGAATCTGCTCGAGAGATCTTAACGCCTGAAAGGAAAGAGTTAGAAGTCATGGCTGGTTATTGTGATAATTGTGAAGAGTGGTCAGATTCTCTCAAGGAAGTTAATGGACAATTCCTATGTGAAGATTGTCGAGCAGAATATGATCAATAGGGTGAATTTTATTGAAAGTAAGAGAATATATGAGCTCTCCAGTCATTGTTGTAGGTCCAACCGATACATTAGCTTATGTAAGGAATATTATGCTTAAGGAAGGAATAAGTCGTTTGGTTGTAGTTGAGAGAAATCGTCCAATAGGCATTATAACTAGAAAAGACATAATTAGAAAAATTAGAGATCAAAAGTTTCAAATCCGAGATTTTGATGCAATATTTGTGAATGAAATTATGAGAA
>JANXER010000006.1:43145-53862 GCA_025057955.1 Candidatus Methanomethylicaceae archaeon
AGTCCAATTTCTGCAATTAGCGAGACATCTTCAATAATTACTGCAGCTAAGAAAATGGTATTGGAAAATATTCGTGGTTTGCCTGTAGTAAACAATAATGGAGAGCTTGTTGGTATTATTACTAAGACAGATTTAACGAGATATTTTGCAGATAACTTTCGCGGAAAAATGCCAGTTAAATTAATATATCAAAAGGAAAACCTTCCTATTGTTCGTAGAACTCATAGCATTTATAGAGTGATGACAATGCTTGAGGATTTGAATGTCGATAGAGTTATAGTTGTGGAAGGAAACAAGCCAGTGGGCATAATTACAGAGACTGATTTATCCTTCTTAGCTCCACCCAAGAAAGTTGAGAGCTTTTTCAAAATAAGGAGAAGGGAATTTAGTGAAATGTCCTATGATCGCATATATCTAATTCCTATTGCTGAAGATATAATGACTAGAGATCCAATAGTTGTTGAAGAGGAAAAAGATGCAAGTGAAGCTGCTAAGATAATTATAGATAATAATATTGGTGGAATGCCTGTTGTTGATGGTAAAGGAGAATTAAGTGGAATTATAACGAAATTCGATTTTGTTAGAGCGATAGCAAGGGAGGTGGAAAAATTAGATTAATAGATATTCTGATGAAAGATCCTCCAAGGATAGATAAAGATAGAACAATATTGGAAACAATTGAAATTTTGAATAAAAAATCATTAGATAGTGTATGTGTATGTGACGAGGAAAAAATAATCGGATATATTGGCTATAGAGAAATTTTAAGCAAAATTGGAACTGAAAGATCAAGAATTATATCTATAGGATCGCTATATAACTCTGGATTTGTAAACTCTTTTCCTACAAACCTCTCAAATGATACCTCTATAAGAAAATGTGCTGAATTAATGCTGGATTTGAAAGCTCCTTCTCTTCCTGTATTTTATGGTGAGACTTTTCTAGGAGTAATCTTTAGAAGACATATGATGCGCTTTGTAGAGGACTCATCAATTCCTATAGGCTCAATAATAAGAAGAGAGGTTCCTATAATATATCCTAATAATAGAGTAATTCATGCAAGAAGATTAATGCTTGATAATAATCTATTAATTATTCCAGTTTTGAATGATGAAGGAAAGGTTATAGGAGCTATATCTGAAAGTGAAATAGTTAATGTCCTAATGGATTTTCATAAGTATGTAAGTGAAAAACATCAAAGAGCTAGAATTAGAGAGCTTTCAATATCTACAGCAATGATATCGAAGATTCCAATGGTGGAAAGTGAAACATCATTGAGTGATGTAATTAGGCTATTAAGTAAGGAAAGAGCTCCAGGAGTTATAGCTATAGAAAATGAAAAATTTATAGGCATTCTTACTTATAATGAAATTCTTGAATATATTATGCAGAGCTTTCCAGAGGGAATCTAGATTTTGCGTTTTGTGGTTGATGCAATGCTCGGTAGGCTTGCAAGATGGTTGAGATTGCTTGGCTTTGATACTATTTACAATAGAGATTTTGATGATGAAACATTAATTAATATTGCAAAAAATGAAGGTAGAATACTACTTACTAGAGATGAAACACTATTTAAGAGAGCCCTAAAGGAAAATATAAAATCTTTTCTAATCAGATCTTTTGATGTAATTGAAATAATTTCAAAACTCAATTTGTATATTGACGACTCATTAATAGGCTCAAGGTGCACCATATGTAATACTCAATTAGTCAGTGATGCATCATCTAGAAAGTGTCCTAATTGCGGAAAAATTTATTGGTATGGAAGTCATTGGAAGGATATAAATAGACGAATTAGAGCAATAAAGGGTGATTCTTTTGCTAACACTTGAAGAGGGTGAATTTCTTGTTAGATTGGCTAGAAATGTTGTTACTAAATATATTACCAAAATGGAAAAAATCCATCCACCGAAGCATCCAAGTGCCAAGTTATATGAAAAGCGAGGAGCATTTGTAACCATTGAGAAAATAATAAATGAGAGAAAAATCCTAAGAGGATGTATAGGTTATCCTCTTCCCCATTTGCCCCTCATAGAGGCAGTTATTGAATCTGCAATAAGCGCAGCCACAAAGGATCCACGCTTTCCTCCTCTGAAAGAAAAGGAGCTTTCTGAAGTAATATTTGAAGTAAGTGTTTTAACCCCTCCAAAATTGCTGGAAGTTAAGAATCCAAAGGATTATCCAAAATTAATTAAGATAGGAAGAGATGGCTTAATAGTGGAAATGGGCTATTACTCCGGTTTATTATTGCCACAAGTTCCAGTGGAATATAATTGGGATGAGGAAACCTTTCTTTCAGAATGTTGTATGAAGGCCGGGCTCCCTCCAGATTGTTGGCTTTCAAGAGGTGTTAGGATTTACAGCTTTACAGCTGAGATCTTTTGTGAAGAACGTCCATTTGGTAATATAGTAAGAAGAGAACTAGGGGAATAGCATGCGAGTATACTTTGCCCCCTGTGGAATAGCTTTAGGACACGCTGGAAGATGTATTGCTATAGCAAAATTATTTAAAAAGAGAGGCAATGATGTAATCTTCTCCACTTATGGAGAAGCAATAGATTTTGTTAGAAAAGCTGGATTTTATGTGGAAGAGGTTCCAAAGATTACATTTTATGAAAAGGAAGATGGAACCTTTGATATTCGTAGGACTCTGTCTGCAGGACCAAAAATTATTATAAAATTTTTTCAACAAATTGGAGCTGAAATAAGTCTAATGGAGCGTTTCAAACCAAATGTTATTGTTTCAGATAGTCGACTTTCTTCGATTATAGCAGCAAAGGTTATGGGGTTTAATTCCATTCTAATACTACATCAATTAAGAATTATGATTCCTCATCTTAAGCCAATAAATCGAAGAATTAAACAGAAAATTAAGAGTTTCGTTGAAAGATTGGGTTTAGATATGCTTGGAAGCTTATGGAACTTAAGCAATATTATAGTAGTTCCTGATTTCCCTCCTCCTTATACAATTGCAAAAGCAAATGTTGTACCATCTAGTAAATATATAAAGAAATTGAAACTCGTTGGACCAATTATTTCTAAATATCCTTGGGATTTGCCTTTAAGTGAAGACATTCGAAGAGAGCTTGATTTAGACGATCGTCCACTAATATTTGCTGCCATGAGTGGTACTATTGCTGAGAAGAAGTATATTACAGAACTTCTAATCAAAATTTTTCAAGATTTTCCAGATCGCTATAATATAATAGTTAGTAAGGGCTTTCCCAATGGAAATTCTTGCAGGAAATTAAAAAATTTGATGATATTTGATTGGGTGGAGGATCGCTATACCTTGCTAAAGGCTTGTGATATATTAATAACTAGAGGTGGGCATAATACTGTTTCTGAAGCCATATATTATGGAAAGCCTATGATTATAATACCTACTCCAGCACATTCTGAACATCAAGGGATAGCAAAGTCCATGGTGGAAATGGGGGTTGCAAAATCTATTCAACAGCATGAACTTTCAAGGGAATCATTACTTGAAGCAATAGATGAGATTTTAAATAATTCAGAAATTCTCTCTAGGGTTGAAAATGCTAGAAGATTCGCTCATAATTTTAATGCAATAGATACAATCTTCAATATAATAAATAAAATAAACAATGATTGAATTTACTCCATTGGTATGAGGGTTATAGTTCTAATGAATCCATTTATTTTTCTTATTTCTTCAATTTTTCTTGAGAGCTCCTTTAAATCTTCAGC
The DNA here is from genome assembly GCA_025057955.1 of Candidatus Methanomethylicaceae archaeon. Classification (GTDB taxonomy): domain Archaea; phylum Thermoproteota; class Methanomethylicia; order Methanomethylicales; family Methanomethylicaceae; genus JANXER01. The sequence continues at coordinate 46,857 of JANXER010000006.1, forward strand.
CTCTATTTTTAAAATTATATCGAATTCTCCAAATACTACAGTTCCTTCTCTTACTCCTTTTATTTTCATACATTTTTCTAGAACTTCCTTCTCCTTACCTATTTGACTTACTCCAAGCAGATAAGCTGAGAATGGCATTTATATCACCTAGGATTAATTATAGGTGATTAGTAAATTATAAAAATTTGCATAGATAAAGATATTTTGGAATGACGGATAATGGTGAATTGGTTACTAATTTATATGCTATTAATTTCAACTCCTATAATCTATCAATATAATATCACTGTGAAGATTGTAAATAATGAAGAGATTATGCTTCCCAATTCTCCACCATATGAATTTCTTTTAAATCAAAATATATTTCCCAATTCTACATATCAACAATCATACTTAAATGAAGTTACTATAAATGGCATTCCTGCTCATTTTGAAACTCATATGGATGTTGATGGAAATCCATACATAAAAATATTAACAGATCTACCTCTTAAGAAGGGAGAATTTATTACAGTTTCCATGATATTTACAATACAAATGAAAGGGAGGAATTTCGATTTTTCTAATATAGGGAAAATCTCTGAAATTCCAAGAGAAATTTCAGAGAGATATCCATTGATAGGTGCTTGGGAAATAGAGGAATCAAAGAGGGAGGAAATTATAAATCTTTTAAATTCAATAGTGGGAGATGAAGATAATGCCCTACTTATAATTCTTAAAATATTGAAATGGTTTGAAGATAATATGAAGTATTCCTTCGGTCTTTTTGCTCCTCAAGATTTATGGTACACTTACTCCACTAGAAGTGGTGATTGTGATGATTTAGCAAATTTATTTGTTCTTTTTTGTAGATGTCTTCACATACCTGCTTATACTGTTATAGGCGCAATTTACATGCCAGGAGTGAGTAGCTCAGAACAATATGAAAATATGATTTTCAATTTAAATAATGTAGCTTGGCATGGTTGGGCCATGGTGTATTTACCAACAAGATATGGGGAATGTTGGTATCCTGTGGATTTAACCTTCTTTAGAGGTGCATATTTTGAGGACCTTCATATAAAGAGTTTGAATCCTATTGATCACATCATCTACTCTGGATTTGCTATTTATCCAACCTTCGAATATCTATCGATTAAAACTCAAAATTATATAGTAGAAGCATCTAATGTAAGAGAAATTATAAAGAATTCCAATATTTCATGGATTGAATATCATCATATGAAACCATTATATAATACTTCTAATATTTATATATCAATACATGATTTTATTGTAATAGCATTATTTATAATACTTGCTCTTTTGATCCTCCATAAAATTCGAAGTGAATTACCTCGTGGAGCTCCATCCTCCATCTAGGCTCAGGAACTTCATTTGGAACACCTATGGGAATTAATGCTATTGGTCTTACACCTGAAGGTATCTTAAGAATCTTCCTTACAGCCTCTTCATCGAAGGCACCAACCCAACAAGCACCATATCCCAATGCTGTTACCGCTAGTAGCATATTTTCTATGGCTGCTGCAGTATCTTGTATACAATAGAGTGTTCTTCCCCTTAATCCATATCTAGCAGAAGAGTCCTTTTCTCTTGCGCATACTACTATTATCACACCAGCATCTACCATCCAATATTGTCCTAGAGCAGCTTCAGCAAGTTCCTCTTTTAACTCCTGTTTTGTCACAATTATAAATTCCCAAGGCTGAATGTTTCCTGCAGAAGGTGCTAATATTGCAGCATTTAATATTTTCGTTAAATCCTCATATTTAACTGGTAATTTTTTAAAATTTCTTACACTCCTCCTTCTTTTTATACACTCGAATACATCCATTTCCATCCCTAAAAATTATTATTGTTTTTTCATCTATATTATATTTGGGGGTTTTATGGAAAGAGTTCCTGAAAATCTATACCATCGGCTTCTTGCCCCCAGGGTTGCTGCTATAATTGTTGCACTTAAAGAGGATAATTTACCAAATCCAATGATAGCTGCATGGCATATGCCTGTATCAATAAATCCGCCAATTCTTGCAATCTCTATAGCTCCTACGAGATATACTCATAAGTTGATTCAAGAATCTGGAGAATTCACAATCAATATTCCCTCTCCATCATTATTGAATAGAGTTATTAAAGCAGGAACAATCTCTGGCAAATTATATGATAAGTCTGGTTTATTTAAATTCATAAAAAGTACGAAATTGAGAACACCCATTATTGATGAGTGTATGGGCGCCATAGAGTGTACATTAATTAGGAGTACGGAAATAGGAGATCATTCCCTCATCCTAGGGCAAGTTGTAGCTGTTAATGCTAAGGATTTCGATGGAGTTTGGAAGACCTCTCCTCTCCTTCATATAGGTGGAGATAAATATTCTATATTTCAGCCAATATAGATTTATCTTGACATTTTTTCCATCATTCTTTCCAAAGTCCAACGTATTGAACTTCTAATCTCTCTAATTCTTGATTCTTCACTTACGTTTCTAATAATAACTTCTTTTATAATATCCCCTTCGCTCTTAATCTCATACTCTAAAATTTCCTCTGGACTCTTCTTTTTCTGTTCCACTGCGATCTCATCCTTTTTTTTCATTTCCTCAAGCACTCTCTCAATGAAGAAGGATTGAAAAGGAGGAATTTTCAAGCTTAAATCCTGCTTTGGGACTATTTTTAAAATTCCCTTTCCCACATATATGGTGCCTAAGTCCTCTCCAGTTTTAGATTTTATTGGAAAAGTTTGCTCAAATTCATAAGTTTCTTGCTGTGGCTCTTCCTCTTCCATTAGCTTGCTTGCTGGTATGAAGCTTATCTTTGAAAGAGTTTCATCAACTAGCTTAAGTAATACTTTTAATGATGAGAGCTCTTTCTCCATTCTCATTATTTTTTCCTCTAAATCCTTTTTCAAATCCGCTAATATTCTAGCATCCTCATCCAACATTTCTATCAAATCCCTAAAACCTCTATCTTCTAGGTATGATTTAAGTTTATAGTCGCTTTTTTGAATATTGATTTTTAATTTGAATATCCATGGTTATTGCATCCTCTTGAGAATAACCTATTCTTGAATAACCTATTCTTGAGAATAACCTATTTAAAATTCAACAATATATGGCAAAAAAGAAAATTATTGATATGAAAGTTGTGTGAGTTATATATCTAAGAAGTTTGCTATAATATCATGGTGATAATTTGAAGTATTCTGAGCTTGTTGAGATTTATGATAAGATAAGTCAAACTACGAAAAGATTGGAGATGACGGATGCATTAGTGAGACTTTTTACAAAATGCCCTTCTGAATTAATTGATAAGGTAGTTTATTTAACTCAAGGGAGGGTCTATCCTGAATTCATTCAATTGGAATTAGGAATGGCTGATAAGATGATTATAAAGTGTATAGCTTCAGCTGCTGCAATAAAAGAATCCGAGGTGGAACAGCAGTATAAGAGTATTGGAGATTTAGGGACAGTTGCTAATATTATGCTATCTAGAGGAAAGAAGCAAGCAACTCTTGATATCTTCTCCTCTGCCCAGAAAAAAGAGCCAATAACTATAGAAAGGGTTTATGGAGATTTAGAAAGAATTGCAAAAACTCAAGGGCCCGGCTCTCAAGAGGAGAAAATACGAATTCTCTCTGATCTTTTAAGAGACGCCTCTCCAAAGGAAGCCATGTATATTATTCGCACTGTTTCTGGCACCCTCAGGCTTGGAATTGCTGATATGACTATTCTTGATGCTCTTACTATAACCTTTGTTGGAACCAAGGATGCTAGACAGATTATTGAAAGAGCCTATAATTTAAGCAGCGATCTTGGTATGGTTGCTAAATTATTGGCTACTCAAGGTTTTCAGGCTCTAAAGGATTTTAAGCCATTGCCAGGGAGACCAATAAGGCCCATGTTGGCTGAGCGTTTATCAAATCCAAAAGAGATATTGGAGAAAATGGATGGAAAGTGTGCAGTGGAGTATAAGTATGATGGAGAGCGCGTACAAATACACAAAATTGAGAAGAATTCCATTCTTCTATTTTCTAGACGCTTAGAAAATATTACTCATCACTATCCAGATGTAATAGAATTTGTTTCCAAAGCAATCCCCCTGGACTCTTATATTATTGAAGGTGAGATAGTTGCTTTTGATCCAGATACAGGTGAGCTACTACCTTTTCAAGAATTGATGCATCGAAGGAGAAAATATGGCGTTGAAGAAGCAATGGAAAGATATCCAGCATCAGTTAGATTATTCGATATACTTTATGGTAATGGAATTGATTTTACAATTGAACCATATCCAGAGAGAAGGGATTTTCTATCAAAAATAGTGAAGGAAAATGAAAGAGTGAAACTGGCTGAACAAAAGATTGTTGATAATCCTGAAGATTTGGAAATTTTCTTTCATGAAGCTGTCTCAGATGGATGTGAAGGTGTAATTGTTAAATCTCTATCCTCAGAATCCATCTACAGAGCTGGAGCAAGAGGATGGCTTTGGATAAAGTATAAGCGAGATTATAGGAGTGAGATGATAGATACTGTGGACTTGGTTATTGTAGGAGGATTCATGGGGACAGGTAGACGAGCGGGCAAAATAGGCTCACTTCTTTTGGCAGCCTATGATGATGAGGAGGATACATTTAAGACGGTTTGTAAATGCGCTACAGGATTCACAGATGAAGATATAAAAAATATGTACAATATTTTTGAGCCATATATTATTAATCATAAGCATGCTAGAGTGGATTCTAAAATTGTTCCCGATTTATGGATAACACCAATTAAAGTCATTGAAATTATAGGAGCAGAAATTACCCTCTCACCCATACATACATGTGGATTAAATGCCATAAAGGAGGGAGCAGGATTAGCAATTCGCTTCCCTAGATTTACTGGAAGGTGGCGAGATGATAAGGGGCCAGAGGATGCCACTACGGTGAAGGAAATAATTGAAATGTATAAGCAACAGCTAAAGAAATTGCGGGAGGAGCGAGAGGTAAGTTAATAAAGGGGGATCTTCAGAGAGAAGCTAGGCATAAGTAAAGGGCCTCTCCTTTTACTTATGTCTTAAGAATGAAAAAGGAGGGAAAAATTTGGGATATTACCGTGAAGGTCGCCAGAGATTTGGCCGAAGACAAAGTAGAGACTTTAGCTCAAAACCAGTTAAGGAAGGCGAGGAATACGAAGTGGATATAAAAGAAATTAGCAGACGTGGAGAAGGAATAGCACGTATTGAGGGTTTCGTAGTATTTGTTCCTAATACTAAAATAGGAGATCATGTAAGGGTTAAGGTAACTAGAGTGGCCAGAAGGTATGCTACCGCTGAAATAGTTGCATAAATTCATGTTAAAAATAAATAATTTTTCACTTTTTTAGCTAGATTTATATTTCTTTAATATTGTTCTAATTATATGATTTCCATACATTTAAGCTTTGGTAGTATAGAGGTAAAGGATAATCTCTCTCTTTCAATCAATAATGAGAAACTTTCAGCCTTCTATAGAAAATTTAGTGATATTCGCTCGGTATTATATGATGATGTTAAGGGACTTTCAGATGATACCATACTTTATGCTATGTATAGAAGTTTTCATCTTAAGAAAGATGAGAACATCTTCAAGAAGAAAAAATTGAGATTTGATCTAACAGTTATGGCTGGATTAAACTTAGGTAGAGAGCCAAATAAGACATTGGGTCATTTTCATCCCATATCAGAGGATAATTTATCCTATCCGGAGATTTATCAAGTATTATATGGAAGAGCAACTTATTTACTTCAAAAGGAGAGGAATGGCGAAGTTATAGATTTTGTAATATTAAATGCAAAAGAGGGTGAGGCTATATTAATTCCTCCAAATTATGGACATGTTACAGTGAATTCTGGCGGAACCATCTTAATCATGGCAAATTTAGTATCAGATAATTTTACCTCCATATATGATAATTATATTAAAAGGAAGGGTGCTGCATACTATTTGCTTGTAGATGGATCGCTTATTCCAAATAAAAATTACAAGAAGCTATCAAGCCCAAGAGTTTCCTCAAAGAAGTTTTTAATATCAGAGGATCTTTATAGTGATTTCATCTCCTGTCCATCGTATTTTGATTTTCTAAATCATCCATCTTTAATTGATGAAAAATTTTTCATCATCTAAAAATTTTTAAATATGCTAAAAAAATTATCTGACGATGAGAGATGACGAATGAATTTGGTTTCTATACGATGGATGATTTCGATTTTGATGGAAAGAAAATTCTTCTAAGGGTTGACATAAACTCTCCAATAGATCCAAAGACTGGAGAAATAATCGATGACTTTAGAATAAAGAGTCATATTCCTACAGTTCTAGAGCTATTGGAAAAAGGCTCTTCAGTAACAATACTAGCTCATCAAGGTCGTCCTGGTGATTACGACTTCACAACATTAAAAAGCCACTCAGAGTATCTATCGAAGTATATCAATCATGAAGTAAAATATGTAGAAGATATCTTTGGTCCTACAGCGAGAACTATAATATCTTCTTCAAAGCCAGGGGATGTAATTCTTCTTGAAAATGTAAGATTTTACTCCGAAGAGGTAATTGAAAAAGTGCCTGAAGCTCAAAGCAAAACTTTTATGGTTCGTTATCTTGCACCTCTATTCTCTGTTTATATAAATGATGCCTTTGCAACTTCTCATAGGTCTCATCCTTCTTTGACTGGATTTCCCATGGTAATGCCATCTTGTGGAGGAAGATTACTCGAAAAGGAAGTAAAGTATCTCAATACAATTATGGGATCTTCATTAAGGCCTTGTATATTCATACTTGGAGGTGGAAAGATTCCTGACTCAGTTCAATTAATAGAGGCTATTCTCTCTAGGGGGATTGCGGATAAAATTCTCCTAACTGGCCTTGTAGCTCATTTATTTATGTTTGCTAAGGGTGAAAAGCTTGGGAAAGCTAATATGAAGGTTCTTGAAGGAAAGGGATTCCATACATTACTGCCTAGAGCTCAAAATTTGATGAGATCAT
>JANXER010000007.1 GCA_025057955.1 Candidatus Methanomethylicaceae archaeon
ACCCCTATGGATGTAGCTATATTGAAGGATGAAGAACGCATGGAACTTTCTATCAAAGAGCTTACTGATAATTTTCAAATCTTTGATATTGGAAGTGAGACCATCAATTTCTATTCTAGTATAATTGAGGGTGCTAAAATTATAGTAATGCGAGGACCTGCCGGTTACATAGAAGATAAAAGATTCACAAAAGGATCTGAGGAATTATTAAAACAAATTGTAAGGAGTGGAGCAAAAATAATACTTGGAGGTGGACATCTAAGAAATATTGCAGAGAAAATTAATGTAATGGATAAGATTGATTTCTTTAGCACTGGAGGAGGAGCATTTATTTCATATATCTCTGGCGAGAAATTGCCGGGAATTGAAGCCTTAATAAAATCTGCAAATATGTTTAAATCCAAAAAAGGATAATTATCTTTACAGTGATTTTTTATGAAATTAAGAATTGGAATAAATGGTTACGGAACTATTGGAAAGAGAGTTGCAGATGCTGTACTTAAACAAAAGGATATGGAATTAATCGGTGTAACTAAAACAAAGCCTAACTTCGAATGTAGAATAGCAATGGAAAATGGTATAGATATATACGCTTCTTCATCTGATCGCATTAAACTTTTTGAGGAAGCTGGCATAAAGGTTAAGGGATCGCTAGAGGATTTATTGAAACAAGTAGATGTTATTATAGATTGTACGCCAGGGGGTGTAGGCGCCTCTTATAAGCCAATTTATGAAAAATATGGTATTAAAGCAATATTTCAAGGTGGAGAGAAGCATGATGTGGCTGGATTTTCATTTAACTCCTATAGCAACTATAGAGAGGCTCTTGGAAGAAATTTCATAAGAGTGGTCTCTTGTAACACCACAGGTCTATGTAGATTGCTCTATGTTATGGATAATGCCTTTGGTATTAAAAAGGCGAGAGTTGTTCTAATTAGGCGAGGCGCTGATCCACATGAGGATTCAAAGGGACCTATAAATAGCATTGTTACAGATCCTGTAACCATTCCCTCTCATCATGGCCCTGATGTAAATAAGGTTCTGAAACACATAAATATTACAACTATAGCTTTTGCTGTACCAGAAACTCTTATGCATGTTCATGTATTGAATCTTGAACTCAATAATACTGCATCTGAATCTGAAATTATAAAAGCTCTATCAAACTATTCAAGAATAAAGATTTTATCTGCTAAAGATGGTATAGCTTCTACCTCCGCAATAATTGAGTATGCTAGGGATTTGGGAAGAAAAAGATATGATATACATGAATTGATAGTATGGAAGGAATCCATTAAATCCTTTGGAAATGAAGTATATCTTTCACAAGCAGTACATCAAGAAGCCATAGTTGTTCCTGAGAACATAGATGCCATTAGAGCTATTACAAAAACTATTGAAGATCCTGAAATTTCCATAAAAACTACAGATGAATCATTAGGAATTGGGAGGTGGTAGAGGATTTTTAAGAACATCCTAGTGCCAATTGATGGATCTCCTGCCTCTCTAAGAGCTTTAGATTTGGCCATTGATATTGCAATGAGAGATGGAGCAAAAATAGCTTTAATATATGTAGTGGCAAATTCCCCTGGCCTTAGCACTCAAGCTCTGGAGGATTTGAAAAGTACTGGAGAGAAGATATTGAATGAGGCTGAATCCAGATGTAAATGCTATGGAATATTGTCAAAGAAGATTATCAAAGTTGCAGAAATAAATCAATCTTCAGTAGCCATGGAAATATATGATGAAGTTATAAAAGGGAAATATGATCTCGTAGTGCTTGGCTCAAGAGGTTATATTGGTGAAAAAGCAATATTAATGGGAAGCGTTGCAATGTCATTAGCTATAACACTTCCTTGTACTATTATAATTGTTCGTTAGAGGATTCTGAAATGAAAATTACCTTTGGCACTGATGGCTGGCGCTCTCGCATGGATGAATATTTTAATAAGGAGAATGTAAAACTGATTGCCAAGGCTATTGCTAAATATGTTTATAGCACTGGATTCAAAAGAGGAATTTTCATTGGATATGATGGTAGATATAACTCAAATGTCTTTGCTAGATTATGTGCAGAAGTATTGTCCTCATTTGATATTCCTTCCTTTCTTCCACCAAGACCAGTTCCTACACCAGTGGCTGCTTTTTCAGTTTTGAAGTATTCGCTTGATGGTGCTATAATGATAACAGCATCTCATAATCCTCCTATATATAATGGGATAAAATTCATTCCACACTATGGTGGGCCTGCAACAGTTGAAATCACGAATTTAATTGAAAATTTAATATCTAAAGGAGGTGAGAATGGAAAGATTATAAATGAGCTAATTTTCATACTTAATCCGATTGATGATTATATTGATCATCTACTTAATTTACTCTCCTCAAGTAAGTTAAATATTAAAGTAATAATTGATCCAATGCATGGCTCAATGGCAGGTATTGCTGAAGAAGTATTAAGTAGAATCGGTATGAAAGTTTATGTAATTAGAGGAAACATTGATCCTGAATTTGGTGGATGTACTCCTGATCCAATTCCAAAAAATTTAGAGGAATTGCGTAAGTCGATATTATCTAAAGAGTATGATATTGGTATAGCCTTTGATGGTGATGGAGATAGACTAGCTGCTATAACTAATAGAGGATTATTTTTATTGGCAAATCAAATACTTCCTATAATATATATTCATATGCACGATAGAAGAAAAATAATTGGAAACGCTGCAAGAACAGTTGCAACCTCCCATTTAATAGACTTTGTTGTTAAGGAAAGAAATCATGAAGTTTTTGAAACTCCAGTTGGATTCAAGAATATTGCTCCTCTTCTTATTAATAGAAAAATAGTAATTGGAGGAGAGGAAAGTGGTGGAATAGGTTTCATTAACCATATACCGGAAAAAGATGGATTAGCTACAGCATTGTTATTGCTAGAAGCATTGGACTATGAAAATCCTCAATTAACATTGGAAAATCTTTATAATAAGTATGGAAGATTTGAATTTAAAAGATTGGATTTACATCCTCATGAATTTAAGTTCAATATAGAAGGAATTAATGATATTTTTGGAAAGAAAATTATCAATATAATTAAAATTGATGGTTTGAAAATAGTTTTTAATGATGGATCATGGTTATTGATAAGGAAATCTGGTACAGAAAATTTGATAAGAATCTATTCAGAAGCAAGAACTGAATATGAAGTGGAATCATTAATTGATTTTGCTAAGAATTTTCTTTTAATAACTTAAACTTTATTTAACATTTGTTAAATATTTTTTTAAAGGGATAGAGTATGAGAAAATTCCTTACCGCTAAGGCTGAGCTTGTTGAAAAAGTAAATGATGTGGCAAAAAAAGATGGAAGAACGATATTCAGTATAGTTAATGAGGCTTTGGAGGAATTTTTAATGGCTAATGAGAAGAACAAGAGCTTATACGAAGTTATTGAGGAACTGAAAACTATTGAAATTGCGAAAAATGCTGGCATGGTATTTGTACCAGAGGAATTTCATGAGAACGTTATAAATAGAACCTCATTAGGTAAGAATGATTATAAATCTTGGAATGAAGCAGGTCGAATTTTTGGCAAGTATTTGGAAGTAAATAATATGAAGGAGCTAAAAAATATAGAGAGAGTAATCAAGTACTTAATTGGAGGTGTCTCAGAAATATTATTTTCAGAGAATAGAGTAGTGTGCATCTGTCCAAAGATGAGTGAACAAAGATCAGAGGAACTTGCAGAATTCTTGGAAGGCTTAATAGAGAGTCTTGGATTTATAATATCTTCAAAGGAAATATCAAGAGGAATTATAATTATTAAAATAAAGAAACAGAAAGCAGGGTGAACATAAGTGCCAGAGAAAATTGAGAAAAAACTCTTAGTTGTTAGATCGGATATTCTAGAAAAGCTTTCAGAGGTTGCAAGAAAAGAGAATAAAACATTATTTGCACTTACGAATGAGATTCTTCAAGATGCTTTAAAAGCTAGTGAAATGAAAACAACAATAAGAGAAATAGTTGATTTCTATAGACTGATGAAGATACAAAAGGAATCAGGATCTATGGTAATTCCCATGAATTTATTGTTGAGTAGTTTAAAAAAATCGAATGATAAAATGAAAATTTTGAAAGAATGGAATGATGCTGGAGAATGGTATGGAAAATATCTTATTGCAAAATTTGATAATCCTTTAGAAATATTACCATCCCTACTATCAACATCCTTTTGGCACGTTTCTGAGGTGAAAATTAATAGAAAAACAAATGATAGAATTGCCATAAGTATAATTGCACCAAATGTGGATCAACTACTTATTGAAGTTACTGTGGAATACTTGATTGGAATAATGCGTGCATTAGATTTCTATAATATTAAAAATGATATACTTCATGGAATTGCTATTCTTGAATTTTCAAAGGAGTTAATTGAGAAATAATTGAGAAATATAAGAAAGAGAATTGCTATTCAATGTTATGAAAATGAGAGCAATGGTTCTTAGGGAATATAAGAAAATTGAGAATAAACCATTGTCCCTAGAAGAGCTCTCCATCCCTGCGCCTAGGGATAAAGAAATTTTAATAGAAATCTCAGTTTGTGGAATATGTAGAACTGAACTAGATGAAGTAGAGGGTAGATTGCCAACGAAGCTACCAGTAATACCTGGCCATCAAATTATTGGAAGAATTAAGGAATTAGGATCCTCTGTTAAAAAATATAGAATCGGAAAGAGGGTAGGTGTGGCTTGGATATATAGTACATGCGGTCTTTGTAATTACTGTAAGAATGGACTGGAGAATCTCTGTAGCAATTTCATTGGAACTGGTTGTAATGCTGATGGAGGATATGCTGAATATATAGTGGTAAATGAGGATTTTGTTTATCCTATCCCAGAAAGATTTTCTGATTCTGAAGCTGCTCCTTTACTATGTGCTGGTGCAATTGGTTATAGAGCACTTAAATTGTGTAAAATGAAAGATGGAGATGTAATAGCTCTATATGGCTTTGGATCTTCAGCTCATATTGTTTTTCAATTAATAAGATTTCTCTTTCCTAATTCAAAGATATTTGTTTTCACCAAGAGGAGGGGAGATAGAGCAAGTGAGCTTGCTCTTAGCATGGGGGCAGATTGGGTTGGAGAGACAGGAGAATCGCCTCCAATTAAATTTAATTGCGCTATAGATACTACACCTGTAGGGGTCTCTATTTTGGAAGCCCTAAGGAATCTAGATAGAGGAGGTAGACTTATAATAAATCTCATAAGAAAGGAGACTTCCATTAATGGATTGGACTATGTTACACATCTATGGGGTGAGAGGGAAATAAAAACTGTTGCAAATGTGACAAGAAATGATGTTAGTGAATTTCTTGAGATTGCCTCAAGAATACCCATAAAGCCAGAGATTGTAAAATTTCGTTTAGAAGAGGCTAATGATGCACTTTTAATGTTAAAATATGGAAAATATACTGGCAGTGGCATACTAGTAATTAGATAAAAATTTAAGCAATTCCTCAAGTGTTGGTAATCCACTTCTTGCGCCCTTCTTTTGAATTTTAATAGAAGCAGTGGCAATGCCCCAACTTAGACATTCATTCAAGCTTCTTCCTTTTATCATAGCTGCTAAAAAACCAGCATCAAAAGCATCCCCTGCGCCAGTTGTATCCACAACATTAACTTTCATTGCTGGCATGCTTATGCTATTTTTACCATCGAATAAATATGCTCCTTTAGCTCCCCTCTTAATTATAACAAGATTTACATAATTAGAAATAAGCTCCGCTCCTTTTGAATAATCCATACCTGTTAGTTTTCTACATTCAATTTCATTCATAAAGACTATGTCTATTCCTTTCAAGTCATTTGGCTTTAATTCGACAATGCTTCCTCCTGGATCTAGAGATATTTTTGAATTTGTCATATTCTTTACTTTAATTAGAACTTTTCTACTTACATTACATAATTGTAAATACTTTGAATCTGGAATTCTATCTATTGAGCTCTCAAGGGCCTCATTTGCACCTCTATATGCAATCATTCTTCTATTTCCACTTTTTTCCACTATTACACATACCATGCCAGTTCTTTTTCCTTCTACAATTTTTATGAAATCAATTGAAACGCCATTCTTATTAAGCTCTTCTATCGCACTTATTCCAAATGCATCATTGCCTACACAACCAATCATTCCCACTTTAAGACCAAGTCTTGCTGCTCCTACTGCAAAATTTGCTGCTGCTCCTCCATGAAAAATTTCAAGATCCGATAAAACTTCACTATCTAAATCTGGCAAAGCATCAATAAAGAATGATAAATCAATATTAATATTTCCTATTGAGATTACATCAAACAAAATATCACCTTTTGGAGAAAATCATTCTCGCATCAACAACTCTATATCCTCTTTCATAAACGATTGTAGGATTTAAATCTATTTCTGAAATTCTAGGAAAATCCATGATAATATTTGAAACTTTTAATATTACTTCAGCTAGGCTTTCTATATCTGAGGGCTTTCTACCTCTTACTCCCTTTAATATTCTATGTCCTCTTATTTCTGAAATCATTTTCAAAGCTTCTTCTTTATCTATTGGCGCAATCCTCAGGGATATATCATTAAAAATCTCTGTAAATATGCCCCCCAGTCCGAAAACTACAACTGGTCCAAATTGAGGATCCATCTTAGCACCTATTATTGTCTCCAAGCCCTTTGGCGCCATTTCCTCTATGAGCACGCCCTCTAGCCTAAATCCACCATCTATAGCAATTTTTTCTATTTTCTTAAAAGCCTCATATGCTTCATTCCTACTATTTATATCTAAAATCACACCACCTACATCTGATTTATGAATTACATCTGGAGATACTATTTTCATTACTAATGGAAAAACAAAATCTTTTATAGCATCATCAATTTCTTCAAGGCCTCTTATAACTTTCCATTTTCCAACAAAAATTCCATATTTTTGACATATTTCTTTTGCCTCTGGCTCTAAGAGCCATCCTCTTTCCAATCCTTTAAGAATTATTTCTTCCATCATAATCCTCTCCTAATAATCTCCAGCTCCCTTCTTATTATATCATTTACAATTTTTGGATCACTTCTTCCTTTAGTCTTCTTCATTACTTGACCTACAAGAAAGTTTATTGCTTCCTCATTTTTTAAAGCATCAAGTACAGCTTTCCTATGCTCTTTGAATACTTCTTTAACTATTTGACCTACAACCTCTTCATCATAGATTCTTTCCATCCCCTTCTCTCTTACTATTTGAGATGGCATTTTTCCAGTTTCTACCATTTCAGGAAGTATTATTTTTCCTATTTTTCCACTAATTATCCCTTCCTTTATCATTTTCAACATTTCAATAAGTGCCTCAGGCGTTATTTTACTTTCATTAATTTCTAAATCTCTATTATTCAAAATGCCCATTAAATCATTAATTATCCAATTACTAACAACTTTTGCCTCACCATATTGTTTGACACATTTTTCAAAGAAATCTGCTAATGCCTTATGAGTTGTTAGAATATAGGCATCATATTGTGGTATTCCATAGGTTATAATAAATCTCTCTGCACGTTCATCAGGAAGCTCTGGCATATTAGCCTTTATTTTATCAATAAGCTCATTGGTTATTATAATGGGCACAATATCCGGCTCTGGGAAGTATCTATAGTCATGTTCCTCTTCCTTCTCTCTCAGGGATATTGTTACCTTTCTAATTTCATCCCAATGCCTTGTCTCTCTTAAGATCTTCTCTCCCTTGCTTACTAGCGAAATTTGTCTTGACAACTCATAATTTATTGCTCTTTCTACCTCTTTAAATGATGATATATTTTTAATTTCCACTCTCTCTCCATCTTTTATTGAAACATTAACATCACATCTCATAGCACCTTCTAAGCTACCATCGAATATACCTATATGTTCAAATACCGATCTCAGCTTTTGAAGAAATAGTCTAGCTTCCTTTGAAGTAGAAATATCTGGCTCAGTAACAACTTCTAGAAGAGCTACTCCCGCTCTATTATAGTCCACAAGAGTATAGGGGGATAAATCAATTGGTCCAATATGTACAAGCTTAGCAGGATCTTCTTCGAGCTGAATCCTTTTTATCCTTATTCTTTTTACCTTCCCTTCGATATTTATATCAAGATATCCACCTGTACAAAGTGGAGGAGAACCCTTTGTTTCATACATGGAGATTTGAAAATTCTTACTCATATCTACATAGAAGTAGTTCTTTCTATAAAATGAAATTCTAGAATTTATAGTGCTTTTTAATGCAATTCCTGCCATTATTGCAAATTCTATTGCCTTTCTATTTGGCTTTGGCAATGTTCCTGGATGGCCTAAGCAAATAATACATGTGTTTGAATTTGGCTCCTTTCCTCTATAGTCAGATGAACATCCACAAAAGAGCTTTGTTTTTAAGCTTGTTAATTGACAATGAACTTCTAATCCTATTTTCACATTTGAAATCATAGTATTTCCTCCCTATAATGGTGGATTCAAATTTAAATTGAGCTCCTCCTCAAGTTTTCTGGCCACAGCTATTAATCTCCCCTCCATGAGTGGTGGAGCAATTATTTGAAATCCAATTGGTAATCCGTTTGAAAATCCACAAGGAACCGAAATTGCTGGAATTCCAGCTAAATTCACTGGTACAGTATCTACATCCATCATGTACATTTCAAGTGGATCTTCTATTTTCTCTCCAATTTTGAATGCAACTGTTGGCATTGTAGGTCCAACTAATACATCAAATTCCTTAAATAATCTCTCAAAATCCCTTTTTATTAAAGTTCTAACCTTCAAGGCTTTAAGATAATAATCTTCATAATATCCCGCTGAAAGTGCAAATGTCCCCAATAGAATTCTTCTCTTAACTTCCTTACCAAATAGACTCCTCGTCTTAGAATATGCCTTCGACCAATCTAATCCCTCATCATCAATCCTAACACCATATCTTATACCATCATATCTTGCAAGATTGGAGCTTGCTTCTGACATTGCTATTAAGTAGTAAGCGGGAAGGGCATATTTAATTGTGGGAAGACTAACTTCTTTATATTTCATTCCAAGATTTTCCAATACATGTATGGCATTCCAAACCTCTTTTTTAACTCCTTCTTCCGTACCTTCACCAAAGAATTCCTTCAAAACACCCATCCTCATATTTTTGACATCCATATTAAGGTATGTTAAGTAATTTTCACATTCCTTATTTATGGAGGTTCCATCCATCTCATCATATCCTGCTATTATATTCATTAGGAGAGCACAATCTCTCACATCCCTAGTCATAGGGCCTATTTGCTCTAGACTATTGGCAAAAGCAATTAAGCCGAATCTACTTACCAATCCATATGTAGGCTTTAATCCTACTATTCCACAGAAGCTAGCAGGACATCTTATTGATCCTCCAGTATCTGAGCCTAAAGCAGCAATAGCCTCTCTTGCTGCAACAGCTACAGCACTTCCACCAGAAGAGCCACCTGGCACTCTTGATTTATCCCAAGGATTTTTTGAAGGAAAAAATGCGCTATTTTCTGTTGAAGATCCCATTGCAAACTCATCCATATTTGTCTTTCCCAAAATTACAGCTCCCGCCTCTTTTAGTTTAGTTACAACTGTAGCATCATATGGAGGAATATAATTTTCTAAGATTCTTGAACCACATGTAGTCCTCAATCCCCTTGTACATATATTATCCTTTATTGCTAATGGAACCCCTGCTAGAGGAGTATTTAAATTAACTTTATCTATATTTTCATTTATTGTAATATATGCTTTCAAATCATCATCAAGCCTATCTATTCTAATTTTATATTCATCCATTACATCTTCCCAACTTAAATCGCCATTTTTAATTGCGTTTATAAGCTCAAATAATGTGAAATCTAATACTCTCAAAGTCATCCCCTCATACTATCTTTGGAGCAATGAAAAATCCATCCTTTGTTCTCTTTGCTTTAGAGAGGGCCTCTTGTTGACTAAGAGAGGGTTTTATAGAATCATCTCTAAGCATATTAAATATATCTATTACATGGTAAGTTGGTTCAACATCCTCCAGTTGAAGCTCATCAATACTTTTAAATGCCTCTAATATTCTATTTAATTGCTCCAAATATTCTTTTTTTTCATTCTCATTTAATTCTATTTTTGCAAGCCAAGCTAATCTATCAAGCTTCTCTCTGGATACAATCTTTAAGTGCTCCATAATGCTCATAGAATAGTTTATTTAGGTATATATTTTTATACTATATTCTCGGTGATTATCATGAATGAAAGCTTAATACTTAGAGTGGCTGAAGCAAGATCACAGGATGTAGGAAGAGGTCTTGCAAGAATAAGTCGCCAAGTCATGTCTAAGCTGGGTTTAAGGCCCGGCGACTTCATATCAATTACAGGACAGAAGACTACTGTTGCTCGCGTTTGGCCTCTTTATGAAGATGAAGATGCAGAAATTATAAGAATTGATGGAATAATACGTCATAATGCTGGAACTTCAACAGGTGATGCTGTAAAGGTTTCTGCTATTGAGCTTAAGCCTGCTACTAAGCTTATTCTTGCACCTGCTGAGAAGATAATTTTTGGTTCTGATTTCAATGATTATGTAAGGCATATGCTCAAGGATATTCCTGTTACAAAGGGAGATACCATACCCATACCAGTGCTTGGGGAAGCTTTGAGACTCATTGTGGTCTCAGTTCAACCCTCTCCTTCTGCATATGTAACAGGGGATACTGAGATATCCATAAAGGAGGAGCCAGTGAAAGAGTTGGAAGCAGCTATTCCTAGAGTCACTTACGAAGACATAGGTGATTTAGAAGATGCAAAAATAAAGATTAGAGAGATGATAGAGCTACCAATGAAACATCCTGAGCTATTTAAACACCTAGGAATTGAACCTCCTAAGGGGATATTACTCTATGGCCCTCCCGGCTGTGGAAAGACGCTATTAGCTAAGGCTGTTGCTACTGAATCTGGCGCAAACTTCCTTTCCATAAATGGGCCTGAAATTATGAGCAAATTCTATGGAGAATCAGAAAGTAGACTCAGAGAGATATTTAGTGAAGCTGAAAGATCAGCACCTAGCATAATATTCATTGATGAAATAGACTCCATAGCTCCAAAGAGGGAGGAAGTAACTGGAGAGGTAGAGCGTCGTGTAGTAGCTCAGCTATTAACATTAATGGATGGGCTTAAGTCTAGAGGACAGGTAGTAGTTATAGCTGCTACAAATAGGCCAGATGCTGTAGATCCAGCACTTCGTAGACCAGGAAGATTTGATAGAGAAATTGCTATATCCATGCCAGATAAAAAGGCTAGGGCTGAGATTCTACAAGTTCACTTGAGAAATATGCCCTTGGATAATGATGTCAATATTAATGAACTTGCAGAATTAACTCACGGTTATAGTGGTGCAGATCTTGCAGCATTAGCTAGAGAGGCTGCAATGAGGGCCTTGAGGAGATTCCTTCCAAAGATAGATTTAGAGAAAAAAACCATTCCCGCTAACATACTTAAGAATTTGAAAGTTGGTAGATGCGACTTCTTTGAGGCAATGAAGGATATAACTCCATCAGCTCTAAGGGAAATCTATGTAGAAGTTCCAGAGGTACATTGGGATGACATAGGAGGATTGGAGGATGTTAAAAAACAATTGAAAGAAATGGCAGAGTGGCCAGTCAAACACCCTGAACTATTTGAACAGATGGGAATAACTCCTCCTAAGGGAATATTACTCTACGGCCCTCCTGGAACTGGAAAGACGCTATTAGCTAAGGCTGTTGCTACTGAATCTGGCGCAAACTTCATAAGTGTAAGAGGACCAGAAGTGCTAAGCAAATGGGTTGGCGAATCTGAGAAAGCAATTAGAGAAATCTTCAAAAAAGCAAGGCAAGCAGCGCCTTGTGTTATTTTCTTTGATGAAATAGACTCCATAGCTCCAGTAAGAGGTGGAAGATTTGACTCAGGTGTTACTGAAAGAATGGTGAACCAACTTCTCTCTGAGATGGATGGTTTAATACCACTAAGAGGCGTTGTTGTAATAGCTGCTACAAATAGACCGGATATGCTGGATCCTGCCCTTTTGAGACCAGGAAGATTCGATAGATTGGTCTATGTGCCCTTACCTGATAAGAAGGCTAGAGAGGAAATCTTCAAGGTTCATACAAGGAAAATGCCACTTGCAGAAGATGTCAACTTTTCAGTTCTTTCAGAAAAAACTGAAGGTTATACTGGTGCTGATATTGAAGCCATATGTAGAGAAGCTGCTTTAAATGCCTTGAGGGAAGAGATGAAGCCAAAGAAAGTAGAGATGAGACACTTTGAAGCAGCTCTTAAGATTATTCCTAGGAGTGTATCCTCTGAAGATATTAGAAGATACGAAGCTTTGAAAGAAACTTTAAAATTCTATCACTGACGTTTATACATTCTATAAATTTTATTCAATCCCTCGAGCAATGCATTAACAGAGGTCATTACAATATCGCCTCCAACTGCTAATCCTCTCGCAATTCTTCCATTTTTATCCTCAAGTACAACTTCAACTGAGCAAAGTGAATCTGTTCCTCCTGAAATGGCCTCAAGCTTATAATTCAAAAGCTTAACCTCCTCTCCTATAGCGCTCTGTATAGCTTTTGCAGCAGCATCCACTGGTCCAATTCCAACTCCTGCTGCAATCCTTCTCCCTTCTCCTAACGCAATTTGAACAGAGGCTGTTGGTGTAATTTTGTTTCCAGTTATTATCAAAGCTTCATCAAGCCTTACTATTTTCTCTGCCTCTGGGAGAGCCCCCATGACCTCTTCTACTATTGCAATTACATCTTCCTCTATGATTTTCTTTTTTCTTGCTGCTAGTTTCTTAACTTTATCTACAACCTCTTTTATTTTTTCATCTGAAAGATTAAATCTCTCCTTTACAAATGATGCTACAGCATGTCTTCCTGTGTGTTTCCCCATGACTATTCTTCTAGTTTGTCCCACCATCTCTGGTCTAAGAGGCTCATAACTTTCAGCTTTTGCAAGCACTCCATGAACATGTATTCCAGCCTCATGTGCAAAAGCATTATCTCCAACTATTGGAAAATTCGGCATTAGCTTTATCATACTATATTTTTCAACAAGTTTAGACGTCTCTTTTAACATACTTAATTTTATTCCTGTATTTACTCTATACATTGCAAAAAGGGCTGTTATTGTTTGTTCTACACTAGCATTTCCAGCTCTTTCTCCTAACCCATTTACTGTTGTATGTACCTGTTCAGCTCCTGCTTTAACACCAGCTAATGTATTTGCTACAGCTAAACCAAAATCATTATGGCAATGTACTGAGATTGGTTTTTTCAAAACTTTCTTCAATTCATAAATTAAATTAAACATTGCTTCAGGTTCCATCACTCCAACTGTATCTGGAACATTGTGAATGTCTGCACCACATTCTTCTACGCTTTTATAGAATTTTATCAATCTCTCTAAAGGACTTCTTGTAGCATCTTCGCATGAAAATTCGCATTCAAGGCCATGCATTTTAACATATTCAGTACATTTAATAGCTTGAGAAAGTGCCTCCTCTTCATTCATTCTTAGCTTATACTTTAGATGTATATCTGATGTTGCTATAAATATATGAACTCTATCCACATTAGCCTTAATACAAGCATTTATATCTTCAATCACACATCTAGCTAATCCACATACCTTTGCTCTTAATCCAAGATCCTTCATTCTTTTTACTGCTTGTAATTCATCTTCAGAATTTATTGGAAATCCACCCTCTATGACATCTACTCCAAGTTCATCAAGCTTCTTCGCAATTTCCAATTTCTCTTCCAATGTAAAACATACACCTGGTGTTTGTTCACCATCCCTCAAGGTAGTATCAAAGACGTAAACTCTCCTAGGTAGATGGGCTCTTTCTCTTACTGGTTGTATAAAATCACTTACGAAAATCCCTTCCATAACATTTCCCCAAGATTTATAAATTACCATCACCAATATAATCATATTGGTGTAATTCATGAAGAAAGAGTTAAGTGAAAAATTTAAAAAGAAAATGGGCTTTGTTCCAAGTATAATGGAATTAGCCACAGAATTAGATCCTAAATTAACCATGTTCTATGAATTCTGTGATTCAACTATTCAAGAAGATGGTGCTTTACCCTCAAAGATAAAAATGTTAATAATAATGGCCATGGGTGCACAACGTCATTGCAAGGAATGTGTAGTATCCGCTATGCGTGGAGCTTATAAAAAAGGAGCAACTATTGAGGAAATTCTAGAGACAATAAGATGTATAGCAGTGGCTGGTGGTGCTCCTGCTCTCTCTGCTTGTAAGGATGCATTACAACTTCTAAAGGAAGGGAAACTCAAGGAAGAGGGTTGCTAGTGAATAATGGTTGAAGGGCCTACAGCTAGAGCATATTCTATTAAAATTAGTAATGAATTCAAGGATGAAGTAATTTCTGAAATATTCACTAGATCTAAGAAAGTTTTAATAGATATAAGAGAAATCATTGGTAGAAAATTTTCAGGAGCAACTTCTTTAGGGAAAAACATATTGCTTTTTTTTGAAGATATTGCCATAAGAATTCACTTAATGCTCTATGGAACAATTCACATCTATAGAAAAAATGATGAACTCATTAAACCAAAAGAAAGAGCTAGATTAATAATTATTGGAAATAATAAAAAATTAGTGGTTTTCAATGCACCAATCATTGAAATTAATAAGAAGGATTTTTTAATTGATAATTTAAGAAATACTCTAGGTCCTGATCCTTTAAATGAACAATGGGATGAAGAGAAGGCTTTGAAAAATTTACTAAATTTTCCTAATGAAAAGATTGGAGTAATTCTTCTTAATCAATCAATTATAGCAGGGATTGGAAATATAATTAGAAATGAAATTCTATTCAGAGTGGGTATAAATCCAGAGAGAAAGGTAAGTGAAATTTCTAAGGAAAAATTAAATAATATTGTGAAAATTTATTATGAACTTAGTCATGAGTTTTTAGATTTAAAACTTAATAGCCGCAGCATAAGAGAAATATTAATGGTTTACAATAAATTTAATCAATCTTGTAAAGTTTGTGGTAATAAAATAATATTCTATATTCAGCAGCCAATTAAGAGAAAAACCTTTGTATGTAGTAATTGCCAAAGATAAGACTATTCGTAGAGTACTCCAAGATCTTTGAGCTTTTGATATATTTTGTTAACAGCAGTCTTCACTTCATCTTCATGTTTTGCTCCAGTACAGACCATTTTTCCAGAGGAGAAAATTAAAAGAACCACCTTTGGTTCACTCATTCTATATATTAAGCCCGGAAATTGCTCTGGCTCATACATCACATTATCAAGTAAATATGCTGCCTTCTCCAAGTTAACTTCAGCATTTAGATTTGCAGAAGCTACTATATTCTGTATTTGTATTTCAGGCTCCCCTATAATTACTATATTCTTTTCCTTCAGATTCTTTATAATTTTGCTTATGGCACTATGTACTTCTTTTTCAGATTTTGCTCCAGTACAGACCATTTTTCCAGAGGAGAAAATTAAAGTTGCAGTTCTAGGCTTTGATAGTCTATATATTAAGCCCGGAAATTGCTCTGGATTATACTCTACTCCAGGAACGTTTGCAGATATCACATTGAGATCTATCGTCTGGTTAATTGTTATAGATGCAACGACGTTTTCAATTTTAAATGAAGGTTTCAACACAGCAAATCTCTCCAAGATTAATTTCTAATAATTTTAAAAAATTTAAATCTTTGTATTTTTCTCTCTTGGGATAAGTATTATCACTATAATAAAGAATATCAGCCCTATCATAATCAATGGATTTCTAAGCCATAGAAATGGATATCCTAAATAGGGCAAATACCAGACAAGCTTTCCAATAATCATGTCTTCAGATATCCATGATTTTGGATTATTTGGATTAAAATCTGGATAGAGATTTGCATCGCCCTTTGTTAATATATAATATTTACCACCAATTTCCACTTTTTGAATAGCTCTATGAAGTATTGGTGGAGGATCATATATTGTAACTATAAATAAATCATAAATTTTCGTATTTGGGGATTTATAAACCACAATGTCTCCTATGGGCCTTTCTCCAGCCAATATTTCATAGCCTTGAACCTTCTTTATGAATACTATGGAGCCCGTGGGAACGGTTGGCTCCATACTTCCAGATGCAACCACAGTAATTGGCATATTGGTACCAGAGATTGTTCTAAGTATTCCAATGGTTAATATGAAAAAAAGTAATATTATTAAAAACTTCTTATTATTCTTTAATAGGCCCCAATCCAAATTTTTCAGCATTTTTATCAGCAATTTCCTGAATTTTATTTATTTCATTTTCACTTATATGCTTAAATCTTCCTTGTAATTCTAAGTATTTTCTTACAGGTTCCCTTTTTGGTACTTGAACTGTTAATCTTGTTACTCCTCTATCGACTTCATATAATGGCCATAGTCCAGTTAAGACTGCTAATCTTCCTATTTCAATCCCTAAACTTGGATCAAATCTCCATCCAGTAGTACAAGGAGTTAATACATGAAGTAGCGAAGGCCCTTCTACATCAAGCCCCTTTCTCACTTTATTCATTAGATCTATTGGATATGATGGACATGCAGTTGCAGCATATGGTATCCCATGAGCTATGGCAATTCCTACTAAATCTTTCTTATGAGTTCTTTGTCCAATCGATCTAGCTCCTGGTGGTGATGTTGTTGTGGCTGCAGCATAAGGTGTAGCTGAGCTCCTCTGAATTCCAGTATTCATATAAGCCTCATTATCATAGCATATATATAATAAATCATGACCTCTTTCGAGCGCTCCACTTAATGCTTGAATACCAATATCAAAAGTTCCTCCATCTCCACTAATTACCATTACATGAAAATCTTCATTACTCTTTCCTTTCTTTCTTAAAGCTTTAAGAGCACTTTCTATCCCTGCGGCAACTGCTGCAGAATTTTCAAATCCTAAATGTATCCAAGGCACTCTCCATGCAGTTTGTGGAAAGTAAGATGTAGATACTTCAAGACAGCTTGTTGCTGTGACTACTACAACATTACCTCCAGAGGCCTTCAAAATTTGCCTTACAGCAGTTCCCACTGTACAACCTGCGCATAATCTATGACCAGGAGCTAAGTATTCATCCCTTGGCAAATCCTTTATTGTTTTAAACATTTTTCACTCCCTCAATCCTATATAAATGCAAGGTTTTCTCCTTCCTGATAATCCTACATCTTTTATTATTTTATACATTTGTTTGAAATCATCAATTGTTATATCTCTACCTCCTAGCCCTCCCACAAAGCTTTGTACAGGTATTATTTTAGAAGAATCATAAAGGGTTGTTACGATTTCAGTGAAAAGTGGATGTCCTATTCCTCCCGGCGTTAATGCTCTATCTAGAACTCCTATGCTTTTCACGTCCTCAAACACTTCTATAATATCATTCTTTGGAAATGGACGAAAACATCTTATGGAAATTAGACCTACTTTTTCCCCCTCTTTTCTTAGACTATCCACAACTATTTTAGCTGTGCTACTAACTGCTCCCATTGTAATCAATGCATAATCAGCATCCTCCATCATATATGTGGAAATATTTCCATAAGTTCTTCCAAATAATTCTCCAAACTCTCTATTCACTTCATTTATATTTTTTCTACTTCTTTCAATAGCATCTATTATTTGATATCTCATTTCATAATAATATTCTGGTGGCCCAACAACACCTATAGTATAAGCTAATTTTGGAGAGAGCCTATTGAATAATGGCTTTGAAGGTATGAATTCTCTAACCAACTCCTCATCAGGCAATATTAATACCTCATTAATATGACTTAATATGAAGCCATCTAGATTTATCATTACTGGTAACAATACCTCCTCAGCAATTTTAAATGCTTGAATTGTGGCATCAAAGGCCTCTTGTACTGAATTCACCCAAAATTGTATCCATCCTACATCCCTTTCAGCCATAGCATCAGAATGATCATTCCAAATGTTCAATGGATGAGAGAGCGCTCTATTAACATTTGCCATTACTATTGAAGTTCTAAGCGATGATGCCATGAAAAGAACTTCATGCATATATGCAAGACCTTGTGAAGATGTTGCAGTGAATGTTCTTGCACCAGTTAATGATGAACCAATGCAAGCGCTTAGAGCAGAATGCTCTGATTCCACATTTATATATTCTGCATCCAATAATCCATCTGCAACAAACTCCGATAGTTTTTCTACAATTGGTGTTTGAGGGGTTATTGGATATGCTGCTATTACATCAACATCTGCCATTTTTACAGCATATGCAACTGCATAATTTCCACTTAGGGCAACCCTCTTCATAATCCTTCCTCCTTAATCATTGTTATAGCTTTCACATTACAACTTCTCTGACATATTCCACATCCTTTACAAAATGATAAATTGACTTCGTAAGATTCATCCTCATTTCTAACTATCGCTCCCTCGGGACAGAAAATCCAACATAATCCACATTTTGTACATTTATTTTTATCTAAGACAGGTCTGAAAACCCTCCATTGAGCAACATTGTATTCTATTGAATTACCTGGCTCAATTATCATTGCTCCTATGGGTAGCTCCTTCCAGCTCTTCATAATAATCCTCCTCTATCAAAAATTAATGTGCGCTCATATGCCTCTTTTACTGCATTAAAGTTCTTCTCTGCAAGCACTCCTTTGAATTTTTCCTTTAAAACATTTTCTATGGTTTCAATCTTAACTATTCTTGTAGCTCTTATCAGAGCTCCTAATATTGCAGTATTAGTTACCGGAACTCCTAATTTTTCTATTGCAATTCTAGTAGCATCTACTGTAGCTATTTTACTTGCATTTGGAAATATATTCAATAGAACTTCTGGACTTGAAGATGTATTAACTACTGCTATACCGTTCTTCTTTAATCCCCTTCCAACTCCATTATCATTACAAAGGCTCTTATCTAGAACTACAACAATATCTGGCTCATAGATTTGTGTTCTTAATAGAATTTCATTATCATTAATTCTTGTAAATGCGAGTACTGGGGCTCCTCTTCTCTCTGGACCAAAGGCTGCAAATGCTTGTGCATACTTTCCTTCATTTACTACAGCTGTGGCTAGAATTTCTGCTGCTGTAACTACTCCCTGTCCTCCTCTTCCATGCCATCTTATCTCCAACATGACTGCTACACCATTAAAATAATTGTTATTTCTATAGTAATGTAATATTTAAAAATAGCTTTTTATTTAATGATAAATGCAAAATTTCAGGTGATGGTATGGAAGAAATAATGAAATTAATAGGACAATACATAGATAATGGAAGAGGTTTTGAAGTAATCTTTGAAAAAGAAATCCCTATCATCAATGAGCTTAAAGGAGTATCAAAGATAAAATTAAATGGAGAAGAAATTAAGGGTATAAGAAGAATAACAAAGAAGAAAATATTAGAAGATCATAAAGCCATCATTATTGAGAGTTCGAAAATTCTCATAGAAAATAAAATTCCATTTAAGGTTACAATTTTTCCAAAGGAGGTGATACTTAGATTTGATCTTGATCACTATATACATCTATATCCTAATAAATGTATGATTATTGGCTTTAATGATATTAATGAACCTCCATTATACTTAATAAAAGATCAATTAAAGAAAATTAAGGAATTTAAAATATTAAAGCAGGTGAAGTAGAAAGTGGGTGAAGTAGCATGAATAAAATGATTATTATGTTTTGTCTCTCTTTAATTTTAATTTTCTCTCCCACCTTCATCTATTATGCTTTAAAAGATTCTTCAAGCAATATCATTCTAATATCTATAATACCTCTCATACTAGGTATTGTTATTTCCTTAATTCTAGAGAGATTAAAACTTCTCAAATAGCATTTATCCATACAGCTTAGTTATCTTTTTATAATCCTCCAAAGTCTTCTTAATTCTTTTTACATCCTTTTCATTAATCTCTCTTACAATCTTTGCTGGAATTCCCATTATCACACTATTGCTTGGTATCTTCTTTTCCTCTGGCACAAGCGCTCCTGCTGCTACTATACAATTCTCTCCTATTTCTGCACCACTTAGAATAATCGCTCCTATTCCAATTAATGAATTATTCCCTATTTTACAACCATGTATAACACATCTATGTGCTATTATACATTCATCCCCTATAACCACTGGAAAATCATAATCCGTATGTAAAATAGCACCATCCTGTATGCTGACATTTCTGCCAATTGTAATTCTTTCTATATCTCCCCTAAGAACAGCAAATGGCCATATGTTGGTTCCTCCTCCAATAATTACATCCCCTATTACTAATGCCATCTCATGGATATATGCTGATGGATCGATTATAGGCTTTTTTCCATTCAATTCCTTAATCACTCTTCTTCACCCTGTTACTTGTGAAATACTTAAGTGTATTAATTCATTCTGGTACTTTATAATCATTGAAAAGGCTCTAAATCGATTCAATATCTAGAATAAATAGCACTAATGTGCTCTTAAATTCTTAGGAATTTCATATTAAACTAATCCTTTTATATTATTTTGCTATTAAATCTATTTAGGTGTACAATTGATAAATCTAAAATCTGTATTTAGCGACTTCATTCAACCTATGGTTCCAAGAGGACCATCTCCAGCCTTCTCTCTTGTTCATTTAATAAAAACACTTTTACTATTGGAAAATGAAAGCATGGGCCGCCAAACTCTATCAAGATATTTAAATTTGGGAGAGGGCTCAGTTAGAACTATTATCAAAAGGCTTTCTGAAAAAGGATTAATATTTGTTGATCCCGTTGGTGGATGCTCTTTAACTGAACTTGGTCATGATTTAGTAAAAAAAATTAGAGAGGTGATAATATCAGAAAGAGAAATAAATTTGAAGGATTTTGAAATAAAATCTCAAGCTTGGGCAATACACATTAGACCTATGTTCAATATGACTATTAATATCACAAAGCTTAGAGATATAGCTGTAAAGAATGGTGCAGATGGAATGCTAATATTTTCCTTTAGAGATTCTAAGATTTCTCTTCCGCTTGTTTATGAGGATATTTCAAGGGATTTTCCAGAAGTAAGGGATTTACTAATTAAATCATTTGAATTAAGAGATGGAGATTTAATTTTTGTGGGTTTTGCTGAAAATAGAAAATTGGCTGAGCTAAGCACACTTGCAGCTGCTATTTCATTATTTCTATAGAATTTTAGAAAAATATAAATTTTAGTCCTTATTGTATTAATTTCTTGGTGTAAAAATTATGAAAAAAAGTACAATTGTACTATCTATAATCCTTTTAGTACTAATAGTTTCCGCTGGTGCTTATGCTATACCCTCAATCTTCTATAAGAAAGAGAAGATAAGAGTTGGTTATCTTACTGGCGATTTACATCACTTAGCTCTTTTTGTAGCCTTAGCAAATAACTACTTCGCTGAAAGGGGATTAGAATTGGAACTCTATGAATATGTTAATGGTCCAACGCTTATGCAACACTTCATTGCAGGTGAGCTAGATTTTGCTTATGTAGGCACACCCCCTGCATTAACAGCTAGAGCACGTGGCATAGGTACGAACAATACAAATATTCCTGTGGTGATAGGATCAGCTAACCTCGAAGGCTCTGCACTTGTGGTTAATCCTAATATAATTAAGAAAATCAGTGATTTGAATAATAAGAGAATTGGCACTCCTGGCACTGGAACCATACAAGATGTTATGATAACAATATATGCCAAAGCCAATAACATAACAATAACTAAGTATCCAGGAAGAATAGCTGATTTAGTCCTTCAATATGGTAGAGGGGAAATAGATGGATTTATTGGATGGGAGCCTTTTCCATCAATGGCCATTCATCAACATAATGCATCTATTTTACTAACTTCTCGCGATATAATGCCAAATCATCAATGTTGTGTTCTAGTCACTACTGAAAGAATGTACAATACTCGCCCTGATATCGTTGAAAGAGTAATATCAGCACACAATGTTGCAATAGATTTCATCCTTAGCAACCCATCAGCCGCTAAGAAAATTGCAGTTGAAAGAACCAAACTCCCTGAGCCAGTAGTAGAAATGGCTTTATCAAGGATAAAATTCTCAAAAACCGTTAATGTGGAGACCATAAGGACTTTTCTCAGTGAAATGATCTCTCTAGGAATCATAAAAGAGGTTGATAGAAATCAAATAGATGAGTTTATAAGGGGATTTGTAAGAATACCAAGCAAATGACACTAGTAAATAGAAGATTAATTTACTCTCTTCTTTACTATATAATCTCCATAGCTACATTTCTTACTTTATGGGAAATTCTCGTTATTCTACTATCCAATCCATATTTTCCAAGCCCTCTATCCATCTTTAGAGCTATCACTAGAATTGCTATATTTGGCGATATAGATGGTTATACGCTGATACAGCATATCTATGCCAGCTTAGAAAGAGTAATGATTGGGTTCTTTATTGCAGTAATAACAGGAGTTCCGCTTGGACTCTTGATTGGAATATTTCCCATTGTTAGAGCTCTTTCCATTCCTGTAATAGAGCCAATACGTTTCATTCCTCCTATAGCATGGATTCCTCTTGCCATTATCCTTCTTGTAGGAATGTCAAGATATGCATTCATAATATGGGTTGGCGCATTCTTCCCCATTCTTCTTAATACCATTGCAGGTGTAAAGAGAACTTCCATAACTCTCGTTCAAATGGCAAAGACATTTGGTGCAGATAGAAATCAAATAATTATGAAAATAATTTTTCCAAGTTCTCTTCCTGAAGTTATGACTGGATTGAGGGTTGGATTAGGAGTTGGCTGGATGTGTATTGTTGCAGCAGAAATGATTGGAGGAGATCCAATAGGCTTGGGTAGATTAATAATAAAATATGCTAATTTAATTCAAACTGATGTTGTAGTTGCTGGAATGATTTCTATAAGTCTCATAGGAATGTGTATTAACTATATGATACTAGCTCTTGAGAAGAGAATGTTCAAATGGAGGGTTGAGGTGACCACATGATTGGCAGAGGATGAAATTATCATAGATTCCATATCCAAATCATTTAAGCAAGGATCTCAAACTCTTGAAGTAATAAAAGAAGTTTCCTTCAATGTAAGTAGAGGGGAATTTATATGCATTGTAGGGCCATCTGGCTGTGGAAAAACAACTTTATTGAAAATGATTTGTGGATTAGAACCTCCAACACTAGGTAGAATTTTAATAAGAGGAAATCCTCCAAATCCAAAGGTACATAAATTTGGTGTAATATTTCAAGAGGATTCTCTAATGCCTTGGAGAAATGTAATGAATAATATAAAGTTTGGATTAGAAATAAGAGGAATGGATGAGATAAAAGCTAAGCAAATAGCTGAAAAGTATATTGAAATTGTTGGTCTAAAGGGTTTTGAGAATTACTATCCTCATCAATTATCTGGTGGTATGAAAAAGAGAGTTGCAATTGCTAGGGCTTTAGCGATAGATCCGGATTTGATATTAATGGATGAACCCTTTGCTGATTTAGATGCTCAAACTAGATCCTTTATGCAAAAGGAGCTCTTTAGAATATGGTCTGGGCTTAATAAAACTATAATTTTCATAACGCATAATGTGGAGGAAGCCGTCTTCTTAGCTCAAAGAGTTATTATTATGACTAGGCGACCAAGTAGAGTGAAAGCTATAATAAAAATAGATTTACCTCATCCTAGAAATAGACTGAGCCCTCCATTTATCTCCTATAGAGAGAAGATATTAAATATGTTTCATGAAGAGATATGGGGGTGATTCTATAGAGGAGAAAAGTATAGTTGAGGAATTAATTGATTCATTACTAATTTCTAACGAAGAGTTCTCCTCTACTCTGCGTTCTATAATGAAGCGAAAGAATATTTCATTGAAAGAATTAAGTCAAGGGTGTAACATACCAATTAGTACATTGAATAAAATAATAAGCGAATCTAGAGATTTGAGAATCTCCACCCTTAGAGCCATTATTAATTATTTCAAATCATTGGAATCCCTTTCCTCTGATATAGTCATTGGTGTAATTGCCTCAAGAATTTGTTTAGATACATTATCGAAACATCAAATCTATGTGAAAGATAAAAAAGTTCTTATTAAGGAGTATCCAGTAGCAACAATAGAGGATGCTATAATAAGTGCAATAAGAGCTACACGAGATGGAGTTCATGGAATAGTTTGTGCACCAATAGTTGCAAGCATAATAGAGAAGTTCTTAAAGGTACCAATAGTTTGCATAAAGGTTGGTGAGATCAACGTTTTAGAATCAATTAATCTACTTGTGGATAAAATAATTTCACAGAAATCCTCTTAATTTTTTGTTTCAAATGAAATAATTGATCAATAATTAGCAAAACCCCACTAGATGAATACTTTTAAATACTCCCCATAATTCTACTTATCTCAAAAGCATAGTGAGGATGGAATTTATGGCAAAGTATATGGACAAAATTGATCTCTATGACGATCGTGGAAGGCTTTTTGATACCAATGTTCCATTGGAGGCAATAAGTCCACTCAAGAATCCAGCAATTCAGAAAATAATTAACAATATAAAGCAATTTGTGGCAGTAAATCTTGAAGGCATAGAAAAGGCCTTATCGATAGGAGAGGTTGGTGGAAAGTTCTGTATTATAAGAGGAAGAACACTAAAGCTAGATTTAGTAAAAAATGCAGAAGCCATCGCTGAGGATTTGAAGAAATGTCTTCAAGTTGATAAGGAAGATGATACTGATGTTAGAGCAATAAAGGGAGGAAAGTACTTACTAGTTAGAGTTCCAAAGAGAAGATTGGATGCTGGTGTTGAATATACAACAGGTGTAACAGCAGTTGCTGCTGCTCTTTGCTGTATAATAATACAAAGATTTAACGTCAGCATATGGGATGCTGATTTAATACATACGGCAGTTTGGGGAAGATATCCTCAAACCATGGATATGCTAGGAGGCAATGTTTCCTCGCTATTAGCAGTACCACAACAAAATGAAGGTATGGGATATGCGCTTAGAAATATTCCATGTGCTAGCATTGCTCTTATAACAAGGAAAAATGCAATGAATGCTGCAGCATTGGCAGCCATATTAGAACAGACTGCTATGTTTGAGATGGGTGATGCTATAGGAAACTTTGAACGATATCATCTATTGGGATTAGCTTATCAAGGATTAAATGCCAATAATTTAGTATATGATTTAGTTAAGGAAAATGGAAAAGATGGAACACTTGGAAGCGTAGTTATTTCCACTGTGAAAAGAGCTTTAGCAGATGGTGTAATAAGACCGCTTAGTAAAATGCCCTCTGGCTATACCCTATATACAACTGATGACTTGAATAAATGGAATGCTTATGCTGCTGCAGGATTATTAGCTGCAACCATGGTAACATGTGGTGCAGCTAGAGCTATGCAACATATTCCCTCTGTGCTAATTTACTTCAATGACTTAATTGAAAGAGAAACTGGTTTGCCTGGTGTGGATTTTGGAAGAGTTGCAGGAACTGGAGTTGAAATGGCCTTCTTCAGCCACTCAATTTATGGAGGAGGAAATCCTGCAGTGTTTCATGGAAATCATATAGTAACAAGGCATAGTAAGGGTTTTGCTATACCATGTGTAGCTGCAGCTGTAGCATTAGACGCTGGAACTACAATTTACAGCCCTGAAAAGATTAGTGGAATTGTTGGAGAAGTCTTAAGCGAAGTACCTGAACTTAGAGAACCATTGCGTTATGTTAATGAAGCCGCAGTTTCTATAAAAGGAGGTGTTTAAGATGATAGATTATAAGCCACAATATTATCCTGGATCATCCATTATAGCTGCTAATAGAAGAAAATACATCAATCCAAATTATAAATTGGAAAAATTAAGATCCATAAGTGATGAGGATTTGGTCAGATTATTGGGACATAGAGCTCCAGGAGAGGCATATAAAAGTGTTCATCCACCACTTGAGGAGATGGGAGAGCCAGAGTGTCCAATTAGACGATTAGTTGAACCTACGCCAGGTGCTAAAGCAGGAGATAGAATTAGATATGTACAGTTCACAGATTCAGTATACTTTGCTCCATTGGCTCCATATATGAGAGCATGGATGGGGCACTATAGATATCGAGGTGTGGATATAGGCGTACTATCTGGTAGAGTTCCATTGGAAGCAAGGGAACGCGATTTAGAGAAAGTAGCAAAGGAGCTTATAGAGACAGAAGTCTTCGATCCAGCAAGAGTAGGAATAAGAGGCGCCACTGTACATGGCCATGCCTTAAGATTGGATGAAAATGGCATGATGTTCGATGCTCTGAGAAGATATCAGCTTGATAAGACCACTGGTGAAGTGGTATACGTTAAGGATCAAGTAGGCGTACCATTAGATAAGCCAATAACTCTTGGAAAACCAATGCCAGAGGATGAATTGAGAAAGAGAACCAGCGAATTTAGAGTGGATGGTGTAAGCTTTAGAACTGATGATGAACTCATAAGATTTATACAGAGGATTCATATATTAAGAACAGAAGCAGGTTTTGATCCAAATAAAGTTAAAGGAGTATAGGGGGTGGGTTTATGAGTGAGGAGAAAAAGTTTATAGAAGCTCTAAGGAGAAAATTTAAAGAAGCTCCCGAGGAGAAATTTACTAAGTTCTACATATATGATGGATGGAAGCAATCTAAGAGGAAAAGAGAATTTGTAGAAATTGCTCAAAAAATAGCAAAGGAAAGGAGAATTCCATTCTATAATCCAGATCTTCACCTAGGAGGCATTCCATTAGGCCAAAGAGTTTTAATGCCCTACAGACTATCAGGAACCGATATATACTGCGAGGGTGATGATCTTCACTTCATTAATAATGCTGCAATGCAGCAAATGTGGCATGATATTAGACGAACTGTCATAGTTGGCTTAGATGCTGCTCATATGGTCTTAACTAAGAGGCTTGGTAAAGAAGTAACCCCTGAAACTATAAATCACTACTTGGAAGTATTGAATCATGCCTTGCCTGGTGCTGCCGTAGTTCAAGAACATATGGTTGAAACACATCCTGGTCTTGTCGCAGATAGCTATGTGAAAGTGTTCACTGGTGATGATGAGCTAGCGGATGAAATTGATGATAGATTTCTAATAGACATCAATAAGGAGTTTCCATCAGATCATGCTCAACAGCTAAAGGCAGCTATTGGAAAGAGACTCTATCAAGTTTGTAGAATGCCAACAATTGTTGCTATGACTTGTGATGGAGCTACCATGTCGAGATGGGCTGCTATGCAAATTTCAATGTCTATGATTAATGCCTATAAGCTAATGGCAGGTGAAGCTGCTGTAGCAGAATTTGCATTTGCTGCAAAGCATGCTGAATTAATTGAAATGGGTACTTTAATGCCTTGGAGAAGAGCCAGAGGTCCTAATGAGCCTGGGGGTATTCCACTAGGATATATTGCAGATATATGTCAAGCTTCCAGGGTTAAGCCAGAAGATCCCGTTTGGGTTGCTCTTGAGGCAATATCCATGGGTGCAGTATTATATGATCAATTCTGGTTCGGTAGCTATATGTCTGGTGGCGTAGGATTCACACAATATGCTACATGCACTTACACAGATAATATACTTGATGACTTCTGCTATTATGGTGCAGATTATGTGAAGAAGAAATATGGTGGATTTGCTAAAGTTAAACCAAATTGGGATATTATTAAGGATATAGCAACAGAAGTATCCATATATGGATTAGAGCAATACGAGAGATTTCCAGCATTAATGGAAACTCACTTTGGAGGATCTCAGAGAGCTGCTGTAGTAGCTGCTGCAGCAGGAGTA
This sequence comes from Candidatus Methanomethylicaceae archaeon, assembly GCA_025057955.1. Classification (GTDB taxonomy): domain Archaea; phylum Thermoproteota; class Methanomethylicia; order Methanomethylicales; family Methanomethylicaceae; genus JANXER01. The sequence goes on from JANXER010000007.1 coordinate 27,861, forward strand.
TCTGTGGCTTTAGCAACTGGTCATTCTACTGCTGGTGTAAATGCATGGTATTTGAGCCAATTATTACATAAGGAAGAGATGGGTAGACTTGGATTCTATGGCTATGATTGTCAAGATCAATGCGGCTCTACAAATAGTTTCTCATGGAGAAGTGATGAAGGCTTAGTTTTCAATTTAAGAGGAGTTAACTATCCCAATTATGCAATGAATGTAGGCCATCAATCTGCATACACTGGAATAATTTCAGCGGCTCATGGTGGAAGAGGAGACGCATGGACAACCAATCCATTAATTAAAGTAGCATTTGCTGACAAGGATTTGAAGTTTGACTTCACACATCCAAGGCTATGCTTTGGAAAGGGCGCTCTTAGAGAATTCATGCCTGCAGGAGAAAGAGATCTCATAATTCCAAGCCACTAATTTCTCTTTTTTATAAGAAATGAATTTTTTATGAGTAATGGATTTTTAGCTTTAAAGAGAATTATTGAAACTATATTTGATATCTTTACATTATCACCAAAGGAAGCAAGAGAGAAGTATGATGAATTTCCTAATTTTGCTGAACAAATTGCAAAATTATTTCAAGAGGATCGCCTTTTTGAAATACCAGAAAGATTAAACTTACAATTGGAAATTGTGAAATCCTTTAGTCCAAAAGTTCGCCCTGCCCTTGATCCATATACTTCATTACAAATTGGTGTATTCAATAAGAATTTCTCAGATTGGGAAATTGGAAGATTTTTAAACTATCCTGAATGTTGCATAAGATCCTTTATTGAAGAGATTAGATATGGCTTTGATGAAAGGCATTTGAATGAATTGAAGACATTGAGTAGAGATTGCATTTTCATAACCACGGCTGGTTTTATTCCTCATAGCATATTTTGTGAAAAATCCATTGAAACAGGATTGGCATCTATAATCAAGTATAATGAGCTTCTACTGTTAGAAGAACTAGAAGAAGAATTAGCAAAAGCTTTACCTCATTCCCATCCAGAGTATTGGCATCATTATTATGATGTTTTGAAATTTGATACATCACATATTATTTTTGGGAGATCTTCTAAGGATTCGATTATATAATCAACATCATGAGGAGAATATTCTCCCTCTCTATTTACAAATACAGAAACATCAGCTACTCTCATTGCCATTAAATCATTTATATCATTTCCCACCATAACTACACATGCATAGAATGCTTTTAGCTTTTTAACAAACTCCATTTTATCTTGTGGAGAAGCATTGTATAAAACAAATTGTTTATTTATTTTCAATATTTCTGCACATTTCAATGTAGCCCTTTTACAATTTCCTGTGGCTATAAACAAGTCGCTCATTTTCTTTATTTCATTCAAGATTTTTTTCAAATCCTCGTATATTCTCCCGCCTAATCCCACGCAATATATAGGCTCCCCATGGTTATCTAATATAAGTGCTATGCAAGTTCCTATCTCAGAGCCACAATGTTTATCTGCTAAACCTTCAACCTCCTTTAAAGCCTTCAAAATCTCTTCTTTTAATATAATGTTTTCATCAATTTTCGGTGGGGCTTTTGAAAAAGCACAGCTTATCTTAAGAAGGGGTTTTTGTTTTTCTATTCTCCTTAAATCTCCTTCTATATTTAGTAAATAGCCATCAACTTCCCTTACAAGCTTCAGAGTATTTACATGATATAATAATCTTTCATTTTTTATATCAAAAGCTATTCTACAAGGTTTTAAAATAGTTCCAGATTTATCTAATATCAAAGCTACCCTCAAATCTATCCTGCACCACATACTCCAGCGCTTGAATCAATGGTCTCTTCATCTCTTATTTGCTCTTCTCTCTCAGCTTTTCTCTCAATTTTATGCTCTACCTTCTGTTGATTATGAGCAGAGAGTTGCTTTGACTCAATTACCTCTAAGAAATCAGCATCATATAGAAGATCAGTAGTATCTAGTCTTGCCCAAAGCTTTCCATCCATGTTTTTAAATTCTATGATTCTACCAATGGTACCTGTTCTCCTATATATTACCATGGATCCCTCTTTAATCTTCAACACCCCCAAAATCTTTAATATAAAATTCTACTTTTTTCCTTATTAATCTGAGGGACTATTATGGAATCCTTGGATAAAATTATTCGCATAGCAAAAGAATTTAAGGGTTTTTCTAGGAAGATTGAAATTGGCAATATTGTAAAAATTTTTGGTAATATAGATTATGATGATGCTGGCATTATAGATATTGATGATTATCATATTGTTGTCTCCACTGATGGAATAACTGAGGATTTGGTTGTGGTTGATCCTTGGTTTGCTGGATATTATTCTGTTCTTGTTAATGTGAATGATGTTATTGTAAAGGGAGCGAAGCCAATAGGATATGTAAATGTATTATCTGGACCAAGAGAAATTAGAGATAAAATTGCAAAGGGCATAAAGGAAGGTCTTGAAAAATATGGAATTCGTCTTCTCAAGGGACATACACATCCAGATACTTCATATTCTGCTATAGATGCTGCAGTAATTGGAATTGCAAGAAAAGTAGTAAGAGGAACTACAGCAAGCCCCCTTCAAAAAATTTTAATGGTTGTAGATCTCGATGGATCTTTTATTAAAAAGGGCTGGGTCAAATGCTTTGATAGCACAATAAACAAATCTCCAAGAGAGGTTCAAGAGATGATATCTGCAATAATATCCTTTATTGAAAATGGAGATGTAAAATGTTCTAAGGATGTAAGTGCGCCAGGAATTTTGGGAAGTCTTGCTATGTTGTGTGAAGCAAGCAATGTAGGTGCAATTGTTCATTTGGATAAAATTCCCATTCCCAAAGATATATTAATTACAGAGTGGTTGACCTCTTATCCTGCAATGGGCTTCATATTTGGAATTATTGAAGATAGAGGGATTTCTATTCTAGAAGAGGCTGGCTTCTCTATTGGGTTTATTGGTGAATTTACTGAAGATAATAGGCTTAGAGTTGAATACAAAGGATTAGAGTATACATTTATGGATTTTTCTAAAGAATCAGTTATTGGATTAAAATCTAGCTAGCCTTTTCTTCCGGTAATAGGTGCTTTACTACTTCAATAGCAGGCCCCTTTGCTACAATACTTCCATTTCTGAGCAAAATTGCCTCATCACATGTCTTCATTATGAAATCTATATCATGTGAAACTATTATGAATGTTTGTTTCAATTCCCTTCTTACACTTTTTATCGACTTTACTATGTACTTTTGAGTTATAGGATCAATGGTTCCTGTTGGCTCATCCAATATAACTAAAATTGGCTCTTTTATCAATACTTGTGAGAGGGCAACTCTATGTCTTTCTCCCTCGCTCAATTCATCAGGATATTTATTAAATAAATTCTCTATATGACTTTCTTCAAAGCCCACTGCCTTTAATGTAATTAAGGCTTTAAATTTAGCAAATTCATCTGGAAGTTCCAATCCTATGGCATTTGTTAAATTTTCTAAAATTGTTCTATATGGATATAGGGAATATTCTTGATGTAATATTCCAATGTAGCTTGTGGCTCTTCCTCTTCCAGTTATTCCCGGCTCACTCATGTTCACCCATTCGTCGCCTACTTTGATTAAAACTTTTCCAGAGGTGGGCACTGTTAAACCTGCTATTATTCTTGAAAGTGTAGTTTTTCCTGCTCCACTTACCCCTATTATTCCAAAAATTTCTCCTCTTCTTATCTCAAATGATACACCATCTATCGCTCTTACGATTCCTCTATCTATGGAAAAAAAGTACTTTTTCACATTTTCTACTTTCAATATTATATCTTCCACTAATGGTCTTTCCTCTCTCAAGTCCTCTAATCCTTCTGATAGAAAAATTTTCACAATTTCTTTTGGCTCACCAATTGCTTCAATTCTTCCTTCATTCAATAATATAGCTTTATTGCTCAAGATTTCTATGCCCTCAGTTAGATGTGATGTAAGTAACATGGTAACATTTTCCTTCTTCAATTCATTTAGCATGTTATATATCATTCTTGCACTTAAGGGATCAAGCGTTCCTGTAGGCTCATCCGCAAGTAATAGAATTGGATCAATGGCTAATTGTCTAGCTAATACAACTCTTTGTTTTTCTCCACCACTTAAGTCTCTTGCCACATGAATTAATCTATGAGAAAGTCCCATTTTCTCCACAAGCTCAAGGGCTTTTTTTGTTATATCATTCTCATTGATCTTCCATCTTCTACTGAATGCCTCCATAATGTTTTCATAAACTGTCAAGTTACCATAAAGGGCAAAAGTTCTTTGAAACATTATGGCAACTCTTCTCTTGATATCTTGTACAATTTTATTTTCATTCCAAAAATCAACTTCAATCAATTTTAAACAACATCCACATCTAAGACAATTGCCTCCAACTTTGCTTGGTCTATCAACAAAACCGCATTTTTCACAATAGGCAACTCGATAAATTATTTTACCTGATGTTGGCTCATAATTGCTTAAACCTTTTATCATTGATATGAGTACACTTTTACCAGATCCACTTTTTCCTAAAATTCCAATACAATCTCCTTCATTTATTATAAAAGAAACATTCTTAAGGACATATTTATCATCGAATTTCTTAGAGACATTATCTACTATAATGAAGGGCTCCACCATTACTTCTCCCCATGTATTTGATATCAAGGAATATTTAAATAATGCTCTTTATTTTTTTAAGGACATCCATGGAATCCAATCTCTTTTGATCTATTTTATTATATTTTATTAATTCCTCTAATTCTCTAACCCTTCTATTTCCAAGTTCAGGAATGGCCTTCTGTAAAATTCTATTATAATTTCTCAAATAGAATGGAATTTCTTTTGCAATTCTTATGATTATTTCATATTCTTCTTCAGAAATCTTTTTCATTTTAATAAGAAAATTGAGAGTAGCCCTAATATTTACTAGAGCCTCAGAAATTGGTTGAAATGTTATTGGATGGAAGGCAACTGCAACTTCATCATCTCCAATAATTTTACCCTCTTTATACCATCTATAGATTTCACCAACACCTATCATTCCATAAACATCTAATTCACATGCCCTAATAGCTCCTATGCTTGCTCCTCCAACAACAATTACTCCATTCTTTATAGCGCTCAAAATTTCTCTATGGGAAACTGCAATTCTTTGATAGAAAACTCCATCAATTAATCCTATTATCTTTGCTCCATCATCCACAGCCTTAATAATATCTCCCCTTCCTGCAGGAGGCCTATAATCTGCTAATAATATGCCTTTAGCATCGCTTAATGGTAAGCTTGGCCCAAGGAATATTGTGATTTTCATGAAATCCTTCTCCTACAACGCCTCCCAACTCTATCTCTATCTAACGCATAGACCTCTAAACCTGGAACTATAACTCTCACAGCAGGCACATTCAGTTCTTTTCTAGTTAAATCTACTATAATCACCTCATTTAGTCCAACTTCCTTCAATTTCTTCAAAATATAGTTTATATCCTCTAAGAAATCTTGACTTTCAAAGAGCTTTATTTCACTAAGCTTTATACTTCTTTCAGCCCTCTCAAACCATTTTCTATTTAATCTCTTCATTCTTTCATAACCTATTATTCTTGCAAATCCTGCTTTATAGGTGTCTTCTCTTGTTCCATGTATTGTTGTGAGTCTACTTTGTGCAGCTTCTGTTAATGCTCTTATAAGTGCTATTTCAGGAATTAGATGACAACCCACCCCCAGCGAAAGTAATGCTGGATCCTTTGTTTTTTCATCATCTAATGCTACTGCTATAGTAGGTATCTCTATATCTGAAGTTATTTCCTTTATGTAAACCTTTATATTTGCTCTTTCGAACTTTTTTAATAGCTCTTTTGCCAGTCCATTCGAATCCACCTCTAAATCCCTCGCCTCTATTGCTTCAACCTCATACAGAGACCATGCATCTCTTTCTATAACCTCTAATAATCCATGTAATATTGCTTCTTCAATAACATTTCCTGCTGCAAGTCCATTAGTATTAGTTCTAAATAATTGATTTTCCCTTTTATATGGATGGAATACTGCCTCAGCTGGTACTAAAATTTCTTTATTTTTTATTAAAGAAAATCCATATACCCATTCCAAAATTTCCTTATGAGAATATCTTCTTAAGAATGGCAAAATCAATTCATTAGGATTCAAAATTTCATAAGATTTGGATAGTTCTTCATAACTTCCTCTTACTATTTTTGAAGAATCTGGCTCAGCTGAATATCTTTCAATTCCCTCCATTATTGCTGAAATTTTAGCAAGTTCTGGTGTATGCCCCTTCCCATTATAAACTGTTATTGCTCCTTCAGCTGCATTAGGCCTAATGGAAGTAAACACAGGTATTCCTATAATATCCAATCCAGTTATATCAGCAACTCTAGTTATTCCAGCTTTTTGATATACATTCTCTAAGAGGCTTAATGTTTCATGAAGACTTTTAGCTCTATGAGTTCCTTCTTTTAAAACCTTCTTTACTTGCTTTAAAATCAAAATTTCACCCTTCGAGTTCTTTCATTCCAGATGCCATTAATGCTACTCCTACTGCTCCTATTAGATTTGGTCTTTGAGGAACGATAACTTCTACGCTTAGCACATCCGACATAGCTTTTACAAGGCCTTTGATTAATGCTGTGGAGCCAACTTGTATTATGGGATGTCTTATATCTATTTCTTGAAGTTGTTGCTCAAAAACTTGTTCAGCTACACTATAACATGCTGCAGCTGCAACATCCTCTATTCTAGCTCCACTTGCTAAAGCTGCAACCAAGTCTTGAAGGCCAAAAACTATACAATAGGCATTCATTGGCACATTTCTATAATCCCCTTTCAATGCTAATTCTCCAAGCTCATCAAGGCCAATCCCCAATCTTTTTGCGCTAGTTTCTAAAAATCTACCAGAAGCTCCAGCACAAACTCCTCCAACTGTGAAACTATCCGGTATACTATCATAAAGTGTAATGGCTTTATTATCCATCCCGCCTATATCTATAACCGTGGCATCTCCTTTTTGTCTATCACATAGAAATAATGCTCCTTTCGAACATGTGGAAACTTCTTCCATAGAGAGTTGAGCTTTATAGTATTCCTTTAGTATTCTCCTGCCATATCCTGTGACACCTATGGCTTCTAATCTTTCAAAGTCTATGTTAGCCTCTTTAAGCGCAATTTCAAGCGCCTTCTTCCCACTCTCTAAAACGCTTGTTGTAGGGAGCCATCCAACACCAACTATTTCATTATCCTTCATAATTACTGCTTTTGTTGTTGTTGATCCAGAATCTATTCCTGCTGTTATTCCTTCTTGCTTCGTTCTTGCAAATAGGGGTTTTTTACTGATTATATTCACCAGCGCCTCCATTCTCAATAGTAGAGTTCCAGCCTTAGTTCTCTCCGTAAAGGAATAGGTTACAACTGGAATTTTGCTCTTACTCTGAATATATCTTCTAACTATGCTTCTCACAAGCGCCCCCTCAGCACATTTGAAGCAAGTTGTTAGAAATACACCATCTACTTCCACTTCTCTCTCCACAATTGCTTTTGCTCTTGCCATCATTAATTTTAATCCACTACTGATAGCATGAAATCCTAATTCCTCCTCTGCTACTTTTATATCATTCAAGTCTACCTCAGGTACTACTATTCTTCCTCCAACCATCTCTGCAGCTTTTTCTATCTCTTTCTGAATCCCACTATATTCTGTTCCACATGATATTTGTGCAATTCTTACTTTTCCTGTCATTTTTGACCATCCTATAATTTGGCTGACCATTTTTCTACTTTATCCTTATCTCTACAACATCTCCATCCATTAGTACATGATCCTCTCCTACTCTTTCTCCATCATAATTTACTGATTTTCCCCATACTTTTGCATACTTAAAATTCTTATATAGATGAGAATGAACAATTTTAGCAATCTCTATAACTTTTGTGCCCATAGGAACTATTATAGGCTTTTTAGCAATTTCTCCATTTGGTTCCTTAGTATATACTCTTACAATTCCAAGAATTTTAAACAATGATTCTCCTATTTTTGATAATCCCTCTCCTGTTGCTGTTGAAACTCCTATGGCCTCTTTTCCAATAGCTTTTTTAAATTCTTCAACAGCATTTGGATTCAAGTCTATTTTGTTTATTAAAATTAATGCAGGTTTATATGTCTTGGTTTGCTCAAGGGCCTCTATGAAATCCTCTAAATCAACCTCCCCCAAAATCTTTATTATTGCGTTTCTTATTCCTCTTTCCTTGAGAAGTTCCCTCACATCTTCAATTTTACAAGATAATCTTCCCATACACTTTATTTGAATGCCGCCGCCACTTGTGAGCTCTATCTCAACTCTATTTACTTTTCTCTCAAGTATTATTCCTGCATTTCTTAATTCATTAACTATTATATTATATTGCTCCACAGGATTCCTTCCATCCAATAATAATATTAAGCCATCAGAATTTCTTATCAAGCTTAATAGCTTCGATCCCCACTTTCCATTTTCCATTCCTTCATAAATGGCTGGAGTATCTATCAATTGGAATTGAATATCCTCATATTGCATCATGCCAGGAACTGGATCTTTTGTTGTAAATGGATGATTTGAAACCTCTGATTTTGCATTTGTCAACTTTGTAATTAAAGAACTTTTTCCACACCCTGTTAATCCTATTATCGCTATTTGTGCAGCCCCCTCCTTCTTTATGGAAAAGCTTGTATCTCCTCCACCAGTTTTCCTTTTTTTCTGTTCCTCCAATTCTTTCTTCAATTGAGCTAGTCTTCTACGAAGGTGCCCTCTCATTTTCTCTGTTCCCTTATGTTCAGGTATGAGGGATAGAAATTCTTGTAGATACTTTATCTTCTCCTGTAGCGTCTTTGCCTCCATATACTTTTTTTCAGCAGCTCTCGCTTGTGGAGGAAGATTTGTTGGCATTTTCCTTTAAATAAATCTACTATTACTTATTATTCTTTCTTTTCATTATATTTACCATTCTTGCAATTCTAACTGCTCTATCCGCTACTTCCACGGCAGTAGTTCCAAACAAATATGTATTTGGCTCTATGCCAAATCCTCCCTCATCAACTATGACATCTACCCAGCCTACATTCTTTTTCGCTAAATCCTCTATAAAATCTAAGAGCTCTTGCTCATCCTTTTTATCCATATCCCTTTTGAATATGTAAGTCTTAAGACCTAGTCTCTCTATTGCTAATCTTACATATTCATTATAGGTTATATTTATTGAAGCGCGAAGATTTGGATTGATCTTCATAACCTTAAGAAGAACTTTTCCAAGATGACCCGATACTCCGAACTCAGGATCAAGTAAAGCCTTCGCTTTTCCTCTGAACCTCACGATTCTTCCTGGTACTCCTGCTACATCTGATATATTTCTAGCCCCCTCTATAGCCATAACAACATTGGAGAAAACTTCAGGTAGTACTACGGAGAATTCCTGAGTCCCTTCTATTAATTCTAGAGCTGATTTCACCTCATTAATCACTCTACGCCTCATATCCATTACATCTATTGTCAAACCCATATGAAGCTGCATACAAATACTACATCTCTCTTCCACTAGATTGGATATCTTCATTCTATGTGCATGGCATATTGTTCCACTTTTTCTAAGATTTAAGCAAATTCTACAAACTTCATATATAGTATCAACCTGTCCTCTTTTCTTCATATTCATTTCAGCTGCAATGCTTCTTGCGATTGCCTTCAATTCTTCTAAATCAAAGGGAGGACTTATCAATTCACTCTCATTCTGACTTAAGTATCCACTTACTGCTGCTTGTGTTACTCCTAATCTATCCGCGATTTTCGTCTGAGGCCAGCCGTAAGTCTGACTTAACTCCTTTGCAACAAGAACTCTTAATGCTGGTAAAAATTTTCTTACCACTATTTCACATGGTGGATTCAAAATCCTCCCCCCATAAGTGATTTATATAATCATTATTTTTCATTAATAAATTATTTATATTACCCTTTATAAAGGTGATCTACAAATTTTATAAATTGGTGGTTTTTTGAGAATCCCTACTGTTTTAACAATTGCTGGATCGGATTCGGGTGGAGGAGCAGGAATAGAAGCAGATTTAAAAACTTTTGCTGCAATAGGCGTTCATGGTACTGTTGCTATAACTGCCATCACTGCACAGAATACTACAGGAGTTTTTGGAATACATGAAATACCACCTGAGATGATTAGACTTCAAATAGAGGCAGTCTATAATGATATTGGATTTGAATTTGCAAAAACTGGCATGTTATTTTCAGAGGCTATAATAAACGAAGTTTCTGATGTTATAAAAAAACTTGGAATTAAAGTTGTTGTAGATCCAGTAATGATTGCAAAATCTGGAGCGCCTTTGCTATTGCCAGAGGCAATGACTGCACTTAAGGAAAAATTAATTCCATTAGCTGAAGTTGTAACTCCAAATGTTAATGAAGCAGAGGCTTTAACTGGAATTAAAATTCATACCATAGAGGATTCAATAAGAGCAGGTAAAGCCATTCTTGATTTAGGGCCTAAAGCAGTAGTTGTAAAGGGCGGACATCTGAAGGGAGATGCTGTGGATGTTTTATATACTAAAGAAGGAGTAATTAAAATATTAGGAAGTCCAAGAGTAGAATCAATCACCACTCATGGTACTGGTTGTACTTTTTCTGCAGCTATAGCTGCTTATCTTGCGCTTGGTTTATCTATTGAGAATGCCTTTGCTGAAGCTAAGAAGTTTGTTACAAACGCTATTAAGTATGGCTTAAGAATTGGAAAAGGTGTAGGGCCTGTTGAACCAATGAGCAATCTAAGAATAGATGCAGAGCGCTATAGAGTAATCTCAAAGATGTATGATGCTCTGCGTCTATTGGAATCATCCCCTCAACTTTCTAAGCTAACACCAGAATGTCAGATAAATTTAGTGATGGCTCTTCCATATCCATTTGCAGATAGCATAGAGGCTGTTTGTGGAATTCCTGGTAGAATTACTAATATTGGTGGAAGATTACGTCCATCATCTTGTCCTACTTTTGGAGCTTCAAAGCATTTAGCTCGTCTTATAATAACAGTTATGGAATATGATTCAAATGTGAGATCGGCTATGAATATAAAGTATTCTAAGGAAATAATTGAAACTTGTGAAAAGCTTGGTTGGATTGTAAGCTATTACGATAGATGCAAGGAGCCAGAGGAAATAAAAGCAAAGGAAGGAGCAACAATTCCATGGGGCACAAGAGAGGCAATTAAATCCATTGGAAGAATTCCAGATATAATTTATCATACTGGAGATTATGGAAAGGAGCCAATGATTGTAATACTAGGGAGGGATCCTTTAGAGACGGTATCGAAAGCAATTAAGCTAGCTGAATCCTTAGCTTAATTTCTTAGCTTAATTTAAATGATTTATTTTTTAAAACATCAAACAGCCCACTCCTTAAACCCTCCAAAAAAGATGTTATTTTGAACAAAGGAACAATAAATACATTGTTTTTTTCCTTTATTCTCTCCTCATATAATGTTACTAATGTTGGTATTATAATAATCTCTTTCCAACTTTCAAAATCAATTAAGGATAATTCAGCTAATTTGTATGAAAAATATAAACATCTATTATAATGTAACAATGTTGCATTTTTTAAAGCAGAGAATTTACTATATTTGGCCTTCCAATGCTTACAATCTGCCACTATTATTCTTGGATTTTCCAAAGCTATAATATCTATTTCATATCTCCTCTTATTATAAGAAAATCTTAAATTTTTAATGGTTAGAAAGCCACTCTCTGATAGTATGGATGAGGTTAAATCTTCAAAATCCCTCCAACCCTCCTTTTTTAAAATCTCTTCAAGCTGTTCTCCTGATTTCATTCTTTCCTCAAGCTCTTTTAGTAGCATTCACTCACCGAAGAGAACTTCATTTGGTATTTTCGCTATTGGTGGATTAATCAATTTATGTCTATTTTCAATAATCCTTCTCAATATGAACTTTATTTTATCCCTTCTCTCCTCTCCTAATACTTTCACAATTTTTTCATAGTCATAGCCTAAGTCCAAATGGTAATATAATATTTCATCAATTTCATCATAACTCATTCCAAGCTCCTCTTTTGCTGTTTGACCTCTCCATAAGCCAGGACTACTTTCCTTTTCAATTATTCTCTCTGGTATATTCAAAAATTTTGCCAATAATCTTACTTGTGTTTTATAAAGTCCTCCTATTGGAAGTATATCCACTCCACCATCCCCATATTTTGTGAAATATCCAATTGCCAATTCGCTTCTATCACCACATCCTACTACTATTCTTCTTTCCATATTTGCAAAATAGTATAATATTATCATTCTAACTCTTGCTTTTAGATTTCCCTCAGCTATCAAGTCTCCTTTTCTTTCAAGCTTATTTAGAAAACACTTCACAATTTCTTCAATTTCAATTATTCTATATTGTAGATTGTATTTATTCACAATAAACATGGCATCTTGTATTTCCTCTAAATCACTTCTTTCAGGCATTATTAATGCTAAAATTTTCTCTCTTTCAAAGGTACGAGCAAGTAGAGCTGCTACAGTTGATGAATCTACTCCTCCACTTAATCCAAAAACCACTCCTCTATCTCCAATCTCTTTTCTTAGAAAATCTCTTATTATTTCCTCAGTTTTCTTCAAGTTTATATTTTTCAATGGATTACACACTTGAAGCACCAAAAAATAATAATAGAAATTACTTTTTTATAATTCATGGTGATAAATATGAGAGTTTTCTATCCTTTATTACTTATAAATTTCAAAACTTATATTGAGGCTCTTGGAGATAGAGGTCTAAATCTTGCGAAGATTGCTGAAAAAATTTCTTTGGAATATGGAGTTTGTATAGCAGTAGCTCCTCAATTTGTTGATATAAAAATGATTGCTGAAGAAGTTTCCATACCAATTTTTGCTCAACACATTGATCCATATATGCCAGGTGCATATACAGGTCATATAACGCCAGAATCAATTAAGGAAGCTGGTGCTCATGGAACTCTATTAAATCATTCAGAGAGGCGCTTGAGAGTGGATGAAATAGAACTTTCATTAAATAGATGTAAGGAGCTAAATCTAATTTGTTGTATATGTGCAGGAAATACTCCTATAGCTATATCATTATCTATGCTAAATCCAGAAATGGTTGCAGTAGAGCCTCCAGAGTTAATAGGATCTGGAATATCAGTTTCAAAAGCAAAGCCAGAGATAGTTAAATCCTCAGTAGAGGCCATTAAAAGAATTAATCCAAGTGTACATGTTTTATGTGGTGCAGGAATAAGTGATGATGTAGATGTACGCAAGGCTATTGAGCTAGGATCCGAGGGCATATTAGTTGCATCTAGTATTGTAAAATCAAAAGATCCGGAAAAATTATTACAAAAATTTGCTAAAGCGATGTTATCCTCATAGAATTTAATATTTTTCACAATCAATGTATGGAAATATAATAAAATGTAATTAAATGTAATTATAGAAGTTATAGATATATAATTTATCTTAAATTGTTTTAAGTTTTGAAATGTAAATTAATGATAAACTAATAGTAATTATTTAAGAGGGTAGAAAATTTTTCAATTTAAAGAAGAATTGACTATCAAATGAATGGGAATTATGGAGAAATTTCTAACTTATACTTACCTTTGTTACCGTAGGAATGGTTAAAAGCTTGGAAATAACTTCTCCTGGTACTTTTTTATCAGTTATAATAAGTAATTTTGGATCGGGATTGAGATCTGGATCTTCAGCAAGTATTTGTCTAATGCTAAGGCCAGCCTCTGCTATATATGATGTTGCTTTAGCTATTACTCCAATAGCAGTTGGTTGTGCCCTTATTTCTAAAACCCCATAACCTAGTTCCGGTGCAACCTCCTTTAGAAAACTTCCCGCAGGCTTTATCTTTATGAAAATATTTCTCATTCTCTCATTATTTATAATCTCTTTTACAGTTTGTCTTACAACCCTCCTATCTACGGATATAGCACGAGCTATACTAGTGTCAGGTATTTCAACATTGCCACACACTATTCTTCCTTCATCATTGATGCTTAAACCAAGCTCTACCATGACTCTTGCTACTTTAAGCTTAGCAGGAGAATTTGAAAAGAACTTTTCAACCTCTTTCCACACACATATTATTATGATAATAATGATTTAAAAACTTAGTCTATGCCAATTATTATGGTACCAAGCTCCGGTCTCTCCTCTTTCACACCAAGTCTTACTTTCAAATATTTATCTGCTGGTGGTGATGGACTCCCTACAATTGCATTCAATTTCTCTAACTCAGGTATGCATAATGGCAACATTATTGTCAATAGTTTATCCCTTTTTTCCTTTATTATACTTACTTTATCTTTATATATTACTAAATTTCCTATAACAATATTCCCTTCCTCTTTTAATTTTCTTAATAACTCCTCATCATATATATCTTCAGCTATCACTTCATTATCACACACCATTCTTACTAGAGAAGTCTTAGGCCATTTAAATTCCATATTAGTTAAACATGCATATATTGACTTTTTACTAAGGGCTTTTCTTACACCTAAGTTTAATCCCCTACATAATCCCATCAATATATTGCTCTCAGCCTCTTTTTCCAACCTCTCAATTTCCTTCTTATCTTCATCATTTAATTTCACAACTTTTACTATTCCCTCTATTCTATTTAAAACATTAAAAATCTCATCGTTTAACATATCTTCTCACATTTATTGGTGATTTTATTATACTCATTACTTCTGGAAAATCCTCTAGCCTACTATTTGGCATGAACATTGCATTTATATACTCTTCTTCAAATATTCGCTCTACAGCCAATTCTACATATTTCATTTTCTTCACAATTTCCTCAGCCTCTTTTCTATAATCTATAGACTTCAAGCACAATCTAGCGCCTGATCCTGCTGTATTACCTAAGAAGGAGATTCTTGAAGTTGGCAAATCAGGTATAATTCCTATGATTTTTGCGCTTAAAGGATCTATATAACTTCCAAAGGCTCCTGCAATTATAATTTCAGATATTTCTTCTTTTTTTAATCCTCCTTTTTTCATAAGTGTCATATATCCGGCATATATTGCTGCTTTTGCTTTCTGTATTTCTCTTATATCCTCTTGTGTTATTACGATATCTTCTTCACCCGTTGCTGTTTCCTCTTTGAATACTAGAATGAACTCTTTACCAAATCCTCCCTCGCGCACTCTTCTATGGTTCTTTAAAATTATTCTTCCTGATGTATCTATTATGCCTGTTCTCAACATTTCAGCAATAGCATCTATAATACCTGAACCACATATCCCTCTTGGTTTTTCATCATTTATTGTAATATACTCAACTTCAAAATCCTCTCTTATCTTTACTTTTTCTATGGCTCCACTAGCAGCTCTCATACCATATCTTACATGTGCTCCTTCAAATGCTGGACCAGAGGCTGTGGAGCAACACCATAATCCTCTCTTATTGCCTAGTATTACTTCAGTATTAGTTCCAACGTCCATAAGTAGAGTAATTTTTTCTTTCTCGTGTATTCTTGATGCTAAGACATCTGCTATGGCATCTGCACCAACAAATCCTGCTATATTTGGCAATGTATAAACATTGCCAGATGGATTTATATTAATTCCAAGTTCTTTTGCCTTAATATTATAGCTCATTCCTATTACAGGAGAATAAGGAGCTAATCCAAGCCATTTTACATTTAATCCTAGAAAAAGATGATGCATAGCAGTATTTCCTACGACAACCACCTCATATAAATCCTCTCTCCTTACATCTGTTTCCATCAATCCTCTCTCTATTAATTCATTTATTCCAGCTATTATTGATCTTTGCAATTCCTTCAGATTTTCCTCACTCTGAGATGCATATTGTATTCGTGAAATTACATCCTCGCCGTACTTTATCTGTGGATTCATAATTCCATCAGCAAATAGTATTTTTCCACTTATGAGATCTACTATGAATACCGCAAGCTTTGTAGTTCCAATATCCACAGCTACTCCATAACAATCCTTTGTTTTATCACCAGGTTGAATATTTATAATTTCTCTATTATTTATTATTGTAAAGGTAACCTTCCAACCACTCTCTCTTAAAATCTTCGGCATCTCTTTTATAATAGTATAATCTAATGAAAAATTACTCATTCCTAAATGGGATAGAACTTCATTAATTCTAACGTCATCCCCCCTAGGATCTTCTAATGATGGAGGATTAATTTCGAAATAGAGCTTTTTGATATTGGGACTTACTTTAGCAGTTGGCTCTACGCCCATTATTACCAATTTTTGCCTTCCTATTCTACTCTTATCTGGAACATTTATTATCAAATGATCTAAAACTTTCAATTGACATGCTAATCTAATTCCCTTCGCAATTCTCTCTCTACCAATTTTACGTACCTCTTGTTCTGTGGGTGGAGGAGTGCTTCCCTTTACTACTTCCACTAAGCATTTTCCACAAGTTCCTCTGCCACCGCATAATGCTACAAGATCAACATCAGCTTTCAATGCTGCTGTTAATACTGTGGAAGAATCTTGAACTGAGATCTTCTTACCCTCTGGTAAAAATTTTACTTCAAATTCCATTCTCTTTCAACCTCATATAATCTTCAATTACCTTTGAAGGATCACCATCGCTTATAATTTTACCATTAATTATTAATATACATCTATCTGCTACTTCCTCTATGAAGTCTAATTGATGGCTTACAAGTATTATTGCTGGTTTTAGGATTAATTTAATTTTTTTCAAAATATTGGCAACTCTCCTTAAGTTTAAAGGATCTAAATCTCCAAAAGGCTCATCAAGTAGAAGTACCTTTGGATTAGATACTAGAGAAAGAGCAAGTGCTATTCTTATTTTCTCTCCACCTGAGAGCTCATAAGATTTTCTATTGAGTATTTCTGAACTAAGATTGAACCAATTTAAAATTTCCTCTGCAATCTTTCTACTTTTCTCAAGATTTTTTTCTAAAAAAATCTCTTTTAAAGCAATTCTATCAATTCCTAATTCACTTAGCTTAATTTCCATTTCATTTTCAGGAAGTTCCATTATTCTACCTAGGAAATCCACTTGAGTTTCACTTAATCCTATTTTTTTTGCTCTTCGAAAAGCTCCTTCTAATAGCTTATAATCCTTAATTCCTAGCCTTGAGGAGAATAAATTCAATACTTCAGACCAATAAGGTAAATCGAACTCTTGATGCATTATGCTTATTTTTCTCCTGGCTTTAAGGCTCCTCCTTCCAAGTTTATTAATTGTAACCCATTCTCCTTTATGATATAGCAATATATTTCCAGAGTTGGGCAATTCCAATCCTGCTAATATTCTTAATAGTACAGTTTTTCCGGCGGCAGAAGGACCAATGATTGCTGTTATTTCACCAGTTCTAAAGCTCATAGTTGTATTTTTCAATTCAAATATTTTTCCATAGGGGATCAATTTGTATACTTTTTCAACATTTTCCATCCTTAAAATCTCTCTTCCTTTTATTCTAGTTTTCTCCAGAGGTCTCTCCAATTTAGAGAGAAACTCATCAACAATTTCCTTTGGCCTTCCTTCCATTAGTTTTCTTCCCTTTTCAATAAGCACGACTCTATCTGCGAGTTTCAAATGTGTTTGAGGATTATGAGATACAAAGAGTATACTTGTTCCATAAGCATCTCTTACTCTTTTTAATGCATCAATTAAAGCCTCTCTACTTTTTATATCCGTCATAGTACCAGGCTCATCAAGTAGTAATAGCTTTGGCTTTCTTGCAATTTGTCTTGCCACAATAAGCCTTTGCTTCTCTCCACCGCTTAATATTACAGACCAGAGATCTACTTTTCCATCCAATCCTACGACCTTCAAAATTTCCAAGGCTCTAGCTTTATATTCTTCATATTCGCTTTCACTTTGAGGTAAACTCTCCTCTTTTATATCTTGATACCTTAAGGCTCTAATAACATTATCTATGACTGAATCTGGCCAAAGAGCAAAGGTCCTTTGAAGTTGTATTGCAGTCCTCTTCTGAAGCTCATAAAATGCTTCCTTTGGTGAATTTGGAGTTACTTCAAGATCTTCAAATATAATTCTCCCACTATTGAAGCTCTCTACACCCCTCAATATTCTCAATAGTGTGGTTTTTCCTGCTCCACTCTCTCCTAGTATGCCTAAAATTTCTCCTCTATTCAAATTCAATGAAATTGAATTTAAAGCTGTAATTCCATTTGGAAATATCTTCACAATATCTTCACATGAAAGCATATCTTACACCTTGATTAGATAGGACTGAGGGAGAATTTTAACTAATATGTAGCTTCTCATTAGAGATTTTTTAATATTAGCTATATCACCAAGCCTCCTTCCCTCAATATCTATGGAGGCCACTTTATATCTATAATCATCATAAGGTAATTTTATTCTTAAACCATCTATTTTCAATGTGATTGGGCTAGGTGAAAGTGCCTCTAGAGCTTCTGGCATTTGTCTTTCAATTTCCTTTTTCACAAGTGCTGGCTCTACAATTAAAGGATCAAGATCCATTTCCCTTCTTCTCTTCTCAGCCACTCTTTCTGCCAAATCAGATACTAATTCCAATTTTTCAATCATTTCATTAATTCTAAATCTCTCTGGATATCTACCAATACCTCCTACATAACCTTCAATTCCTGGCAGTTCAATTTCATCAGGACCACCTGTTACAATAATGGGTATGGATATATCTTTGAATAATTTTGTTTTGAAGTTTTTTAGACAATATTCAAAATTTCCAAGCACAAATATAGCAATATCATGTTCTTCTATAAGTTCACGATCTTCTTTACTTATATGCGCTATTTTCTGACCAACACCTCTTGAAAGCCCTAATAGATTTGTCTTAGCTCCATGTCTTCTTAGATTCTCTGCAATATCACAAGCTGGATGAGGTAAATGATGTCTCGAGAGGCTTGGAGCTACTACTACAATCTCCACTCCTATGAGTGGAGCTTCCTTTAAGCTTCCCTTCAGTTCCTCTGCAATTTCCATCACTTTTTTTAAATCATTTTCTGGAACAGCTATATGCATTATTAAATCAAGTCCAATGACATTCTTTTGTATGATAAAACCTCCTAAATCTTCCACAAACTCCACTAAAATTTCATGTTTATGGACTCCTCCTTCAAATATAAGATACTTTAGCATTATCAATCATCTCCATTGCCTTCTTAATCCATTCCTCTTTAATGGGATCCTCTGAAGCAATTATAATTATAATTTCATCTCTCTTCATAGAACGTCTAATTTTGAAGCCTTCGGGTAAAATTCTTGATATCAACTCCGTAATTTTCTCAGTAACACTTATTGCCTTCTCTCTTATCTTAATTTCTTTCAAGTATTCTAAATCAACTCCTTTTACAAGAATATCATTTCTTCCTATTTGCTCAATCTTGTCTCTTCCCAACTCACTCCAAAGCGCCCTCAGAGCATCAGCTAGATCCAATTCATTATCAAGCGATATCTTAATACTATCAGATCTCACCTCAAATTTTGCTAAATCTTTAAGTACGTTCTTCCTTTCAAATTCTCTATAGCTTATACTGATTATAAAGAGGGGGATTTCCGGTCTTATATATGCATATAGCCATTTTATGCTTCCACCTAATGCCAAATCTTCTACAGCTCTTTCAATGAGATGTCTATAACGCTCTCCTCCCTTCTTATCAGAGGAGTCCACAATGAGCCTAATTTTAAGCCTCCTCCACTATTTTTTTAAGGATTTCATAATTCAATTTATCTCTCTTTCTTCTAGGAGCCTCCTCAGCACTTTCTAGCGCTTTAGCAACGTTCTTTAGTACACTTCTCTCCAATCCTAGCATGAAAAAACCTGGCCTTGGTCCTCCGCCTCTTTTTGCTCTACAAATTCTTTCATCTCCTATTCTAAATCCCCTCGCTTTTACAAATATTCTATTTGGATCCATCTCCTTCAATTCCTTTATGGCCTTCTCAACGACTTCATCCTCTCCCTCTATTAAGAGGCCATAGCAAGTCTCCTTATAATTTATATCACTGATCTTAGAGATTTTCTCCGCCAACATTGATGGTGTTAAATTTGAATCTGGTGATAGCATAACCACATAAGTTTTCATTAATTAGCCTCCATAATGTAAATTTCATCATTTTCTCTAATATTTTTCAAATTCTCCAAACCTGCTATAACTTCCCCTATTATATTGCTTCCATCGAACCCCTCAGCTGTTGGACCAAATTTTTCACTTCTTGATAATCTTATTCCAATTATACCTACATTCTTCTTTACAGAATTGGTCACTCCTATTACTCCAGCATTAACACCCTCCTTTGGAGTATTCTCTGGTATGAGCATTTTTTCTATATTACCTTTGAATAAAACTACATCCTTTGTTGCAAAGAAAACTTTCAAACACCCTATTTTTTTCAAGTCCATTCCAGTAACTCTTTCAAAATATTTCACAGTAACTGGTGCAAGCTCCCTATATAGTTTTATTTTCAAGATTTTATTCTTTGATATCCCTTTACAAATCACCTTTCCTTCTTTATAAATTTCTAAAGTGGTTGATGGCATATGATCAACAATTATAGCATCATCACTGACATCTTCTTCTCTTATACATCTTATGCCTAAATTCTTCAAAATGATGGAAGCTTCATATTGAGTCTTTCCCAATAATTCTATTTTAGCTGGATTGACTATAACTTTAATTCTATCTCCTTCTAAAGCTACATCAGCGAGCTCCAATCCCTTTGTGATCTTGCCCACTATTGTATGATCAATGGATATTGGCGCTCTATCCGTATATACATAGATGGATCCTGTCATAATTCCTCCATTTCTAATAGAGATTACACCTCTTTCCCTAATTCCAATTTTTTCTCTTTCCAATGAAGTTACGTATTTATCATGTGAAATGAATCTACTAGTCTTTCTTGAGACTAGAAAGCCATTAGCTAATGCATTATATAAATATTCTCCATTCTTGGGAGATTCAAAATCCAAGGAAATTTCCATATGAGTTATTATTTCATCTCCATAATTTGGTACGTAATCTAAATTTACTCGCATTAATTGTATTCCTCCTCTTTCCTTTACTATGGGGGAGATTTTTTCTATATAATCTCCCACTTTCAATAATTCAAGAATATGTCTTCCATAGACCACTTTTCCCATAATATCTCCATCATCTGGAGGAAAATATAATCCAACATGAGTTTTCTTGCTAAATATTAAATGCGACTCATCTAAACTCATTCCAGATAGACTGATTGTAATCTCATATTGTTTTAACTCAATTTCCTTTATTAATGGTTTAAAGTTTGAGATTGTAGGGCCAAAGGCTATGGCCTCATTGGTTGCCCATCTTACTTTACAACCTTCAAAATTTTTGTAAACTTTTCTCCATTTATCTAGAGCTTTTTCACATTCCCATCTTATTATAATTTTACCTCTATTAGTTATTACCTCATAGAGATTTGTAATAATTTTTTCTATATCTATTGGCCTTTTCACTGCTATAATGAAATCATTAAAATTAGGTAATATTTTCCTTAGATTCTCCCCCTCTTGAATTTCAAATTCAATTCCATCCACTATAATCTTCATATAGTACACCAAACAATTATTTATCACCTCTCTCAAATTTATAAAAGGTGCCTTTATTGAGCGAGCAAGAGATAGAATTAATGCCAAGAAGATTAATGTCCATGGATAGGGCAGATGAGCTTGTTAATATGCTTAAGGCTACTGGCTTAATTAGTGAAGTACTATTGCAAAAACACAAATATTATGATGGAAAATACTTGGTTGGACGCTTTATATTATTGATTAATAATCCTCCGAATGAAGTTATAAGCAAAATTGCTCCAATTTGTGAAAAAATGATGCCATATGGCTATGATATTAGAGTAGGTAAATTTACAAAACCAAGGCCCACAGTCTCAGACTATATTAGGGAGGCAATATATTGGAGCGAACTATTGGAAGGGGAACGCAAATAGTTGATTGTAGAGAAGCGCAAGGAGTGGGAATAGGTGGAGGTTTAGCTCAAAGAGGGACGATTTCAGAATCCGAACGCCTTGATGTTGTTGCAATAGCAATGTCTCCTTCAAAGAGGCATATTACAAAACCCATTTGCGAAATAACCTATGGACTTAGGGAGCAAGGAATAAGGACTAGCGTATTAGTTCTTGAATCTGGATCAGGAGTTCCACCTGATTCACCATATGGTGGTGCACCAGGTGGAACAATGGCTGGAATTACTGAGAAGGAAATTCTTCAAATAAAGAGATTTAAGTTAGCAATTCTTCATCTTGGTGGTATTGCAGGTCATGTAGTATATAAGGCAAGAGCTTTTTTACGTTACGTGGATATTCCAGCCATAATTGTTTGTGAGGCACCTGTGGACTATGAGGATTTCGCAAAAGTTGGTATAATAACAAGATTGGTTCGCCCTCCTCCAGATAGAGTGGAATGTCTTGGCATAATTGTGGATA
Source organism: Candidatus Methanomethylicaceae archaeon (assembly GCA_025057955.1). GTDB lineage: Archaea > Thermoproteota > Methanomethylicia > Methanomethylicales > Methanomethylicaceae > JANXER01. The sequence goes on from JANXER010000007.1 coordinate 50,369, forward strand.
TAGTGACTGGAGTTGTTAGAGGTGTGAGCGTTCAAAGAGATAAATTGAATGAAATAATATTAAAGGTTAAATTTTGGTTAAATAAAATAGAGGAAGGATCGGTGAAATTAATTGGCCAAAGTATATATCCATCCTCCAAATAGCCTAATTTTATTCGATTTAGTTAGGCGATTTGGGCATACTCCTCTTGGATTGGGTGAGGAGGTTTCTAAGAATGTCAATAAGCCAGAGATTGATTCTCCTCCAATGAATATAACTCCCGATTTTCCTAGAAAGGGCTTAAAATATGTTGCAATAGAGGTTCCTTCTGGGGTTAGAGGAAGATTGGCTCTAATAGGTCCATTAATTGAAGAGGCAGATGCTGCAATAATAGTAGATGATCCAGAGGTTGGCTTTGGATGTACAAGCTGTGGAAGAGCTAATGAATTCCTCATATATCTTGTGAAGCAGAGAGGAATTCCTTACATTGTGGTTCCCTATCCTTATACCGAAGAAGAAGCGAAAATCATGGTTAGTGAGATTAAAAAGTTCCTAGCCTCTTTACATTGAAATCATTCAAATTTTTTGAGAACCTCCTCCAATCTCTTGCGTATGAATTCCTTGGCCTTAATTAAATTCTCATAATTCCCTTTCAATGCCCACATCATAGGAGGATTTTCATTATTAAGCATTGCCTCTTTTATTGGTACCTCTACTATTTCAATGCCAAACTTATTGACTGCTTCTGCTATTATTGAATAGGGCGTTCCAGCAGGAATAGGCATAAGATACTTTCTCTCTTCCATAGTACATTAATTGATTAATTGAAATATAAAAATCTATATAATTCCCTATATATAATCTATATTTAAATTATCATATTATGATAATATAAAAAATAATCTATATATTATCGCTTATAGATCGCCTCATTTTTCAAGAATTTCTGCAGTTATATTTCCAAATGGTACCACATTTATTGAATAATTTTTTCTAGGAGCTAGATTTTATTAAATCCAGAATCTCCTTTGCCCTTTTAGGTGTTATATCTCTTTCTCTTACCATAATCTCAGCAATTTTATCCACTAAATCTCCCTTTGCACCTACCATTATTGCTATATTTCTTGCATGAAGCTCCATATGCCCTCTTTGTATGCCCTCAGTAACTAATGCTCTAAGTGCTGCAAAGTTTTGTGCTAAGCCTACAGCACACATTATTTCAGCCAATTCCTTAGCTGTTTTAATGCCTAAGATTTTTAAGGATAGTCTAGCCAATGGATGAGCTCCTATAGCTCCACCTACTGTACCTACCGCTAAAGGCATTTCCAATTCTCCTACTAAGTCATCCTTCTCATTTTTATACCATCTTGATAGTGGAAGATACCTACCTGAGAGAGATGCATAAGCATGTGCTCCTGCCTCAATTGCTCTCGTATCGTTTGCAGTTGCTAAAGCTATGGCTATAATTCCATTCATAATTCCTTTATTATGTGTAGTAGCTCTATATACATCATAGCATGCAAATTTATATGCCTTTATAATATCATCAATTATCTTTTCACCTATCACTTCCTTCTTATATACTACTTTAGCTCTTACTATTCTTTCTGTGGCAAGATTCGATATAATTCTTAAAAGCACACTACCTCCAGTTATTGCCTCAATATCTGGCGCCATTCCTTCAACAATTGTATTCACTGTATTTGCTCCCATGGCGTCTTTACAATCAACAAAGAATTCTACTATCAACATTTCATCATTTGAAGGGCCAATGATTCTAGCATTTACGTCCCTTACACCTCCTCCTACCTCAACCAAGCTCTTTGCAAAGGAGTTGGCTCTTTCTATTAATTCAGATTTAAATTTCAAAATATCATTAATTGCTTTATTTGGATTTGGAACATTCAATACTTGAATTTGTCCGCGCATTATTGATCTTGTGCACTCTGCTATAAAACCCTCGGGAAGTGCTAGCTTTGCAGCATGACTTGCAGCAGCAATAACAGAGGGCTCCTCAATTACCATGGGTATTAAATAATCCTTACCATTAATTCTGAAATTAACCGCAATTCCTAAAGGTATTGGAAAAATACCCACAACATTTTCCACCATTTTATCAGCTAATGAGATCTCAAGCCCACCATCTAATAATTTCAAATCTTCATCTGTTAAGTTTGCAAAATTTTTCAATTCCCTTCTTCTCTCATTTATACTCATTTTATAGAAGCCAGGAAGCCTAGAAGTTCTCATTTTTCTCACCTCAATTTTTTCAATATTTGTAATACCCCTCTACCATTTTTCTCCTCACATATTATATCTGCTCTCCTCTTAAGTTCAGTTATTGCGTTACCAACGGCCACTTTAATATCAGCAATTTCAAAGAGTGGAATATCGTTTATATCATCTCCTATTGCCATTATTCTTCCATTTCCAAGTCTTTCAATAGCTATTTTTACCCCTCTTCCTTTATTCCAATCTTTAGGCAAAATTATGAATATATTCCTATTGAAATCAAAATGAATTTCTTTCAACATTCCATTCTTCTTCAATAATTCTACTACAGCCTCATAATATTTCATACTACCAAAGATAATAATTTCTCCATACATTAAATCTATGTTTTCCTTTTTCGCCCTTTCTATGATTAAATCCTTAATGTTATACCATTTTTTATCTGGCAAAACCTCCTTGTTTCCATTCATCATGATTATGGTTCCATTCTCTAAAACTAAGGCATCAAATATTTCAAAAACTATTTTATCTGGTATATTTTCTAGAGCTCTTCCTGTTGCTAAAATTTTTTTCTGAGGAAGATTTTCTAAGAGAATTTTAAGTTCGCTATTTATCATGAAGTTATTTTCCTCATCTGCAATGGTTCTATCATAGTCCATAACAATGATTTCTACTTTCATAATCTTCAATCCTCCATCTTTTATTAGAATATTATTCTTTGTACCTTTTTATGAAGAAAATACTTTATTAAAAATTC
>JANXER010000008.1 GCA_025057955.1 Candidatus Methanomethylicaceae archaeon
ACAGTATTAACTGGTGATGAAACCTTGAGAAAGAGGCCAGTGGGCGAGCTTTTAAACTCTCTCAATTCTTTAGGAGTAAAGTGCTATTCAACAAAAGGTAATGGACTACCTCCTGTGGTGGTAATGGGAGGAGGAATAGAAGGAGGAAGAGCATACATTCGTGGAGATGTAAGTTCACAATTTATATCAGCTCTATTAATATCATGTACAAAAGCAAAAAATGATACAATATTGAATATTATAAAACCAATATTTTCAAAAAATTATATAGAAATGAGTTTAAAAGTTTTAAGTAGTTTTGGTGCTGATATTGAAAAAACAGAGGAAGGTTTTCTTATAAAGGGAAATCAAAAATTAACACCATGTGATTTTGTTGTAGAAGGAGATTATTCTTCAGCTGCATTTTTAATTGCTGCTGGACTCTTAATGGGAGATGTTAGTATAGAAGGTCTAAATTTTCAATCATTACAAGGTGATAGAAGAATAATTGAAATACTTAATTCAATGGGAGGAGAAATAGAGATATCTAATGGAATTTTAAGAGCGAGAAAATCCAAGCTTAATGGATTAATTTTAGATATGAATGATGTTCCAGATTTAGTGCCAATAATTGCAGTTGTAGCAACTCAAGCAGATGGAACTACTATTATAAAAGGGATTGAAAGGCTGAGATTAAAGGAAAGTGATAGAATAATTACCACTACAAATATGCTAAGGGCATTTGGTGCAATGGTTAATATTCATGAAAATACAATAATAATCCATGGTCCATCAAGTCTAAAGGCGGCGAAAATTAATCCATTTAATGATCATAGAATAGCCATGGCCTCAGCAATTGCTTCACTTATAGCTAAGGGAGAGAGCATAATAGAAAATGCAGAATGTGTTTCAAAAAGCTATCCATCTTTCTTTGATGATTTAAAATCCTTAGGAGCAAAAGTGGAGGCATTATAAATGGGATTTAGCTTTGGAAAGAATTTTAAATTAACCATATTTGGAGAGTCGCATGGTAAGATCGTAGGTAGCATAGTGGAGGGGTGTCCAATAGGATTACAATTAAAAGAAGAGGATATTCAGGAGGAATTAAATAAAAGAAAACCAGGAGGAGAACTTACAAGTAAAAGGGAAGAAAAAGATATTGTTAATATTTTAAGTGGAGTAACCAATGGAAGAACAAATGGTGGACCAATTCTTATGTTGATATTTAATAAGGATGTAGATTCTACTTGGTATGAAAAACATCGTTATATTCCAAGGCCTGGCCATGCCGACTATCCAGCCTTCATAAAATATGGAGGCTATAATGATAGCCGAGGTGGAGGATTTTTCTCTGGAAGATTAACTGTAGGATTTGTTATGGCAGGTGCAATTGCAAAAAAAATTCTCACTAAAAAGGGCATTAATATTTTAACACATGTTATTCAAATAAATGGAATTAAAGCTAAAGAGAATATTTCTGATGAAGAAATAATAAAATTAGCATCTAAAAGTCCAGTATATTGTGCTGATGAAGATGCATCAAAACAAATGGTAGCTGAAATAAAAAGACTTATGGAAGAAGGTGATTCCACTGGAGGAATAATAGAGTGTAGAGTATTAGGATTGCCCGTGGGAATTGGAGAGCCAATATTTGATTCCGTAGAGAGTATACTTGCTCATGGCTTATTTAGTATTCCAGGTGTAAAAGCTATTGAGTTTGGATCAGGATTTCAACTCTGTAGCATGAGGGGATCTCAATCTAATGATGAATTCTACATAAAAGAGGGAAAAATTTTAACGAAAACAAATCATTCAGGAGGAATACTTGGAGGACTTACTAATGGCATGCCATTGGTTTTTAGAGTTGGAATAAAGCCCACATCTTCCATAAGTAAGAGACAAAGAAGTGTAAATTTAATAACCATGAAGGAGACGGAATTGGAAATTATAGGAAGGCATGATCCATGTATAGTAATTAGAGCAGTTCCTGTGGTAGAATGTGTAACAGCATTTTGTATTACAGATCTCATGATGCAAGCAAATATGATACCTAGAATTATGAGTGAGTAATATGAGCTTAAAGGAATTGAGAGAGGAAATAGATAAAATTGATAAAAAAATTGTTGAACTTCTAGATGAAAGATTGAAGATTTGTAAAGAAATAGATAGGATAAAATCCAGTATGAAATTACCAATTTTTGATCCAAGGCGTGAAAAAGATGTTATTGAAAAAGCGGTTTCAAATGCTAAGCTTGCTCCTAAAAATGATGTAATAGCAATATTCAGAGAGATTATTTCAATGTGTAGAAAAGCTCAAAAATCAATCCATATAGCTTATCTTGGGCCTGAGGGTAGCTTTACTCATGAGGCTGCAATGATTTTTGGCACATCAAATGAATATATTCCATGTAGAAGAATTGCAGAAGTATTTCGTAGGGTTGAAAGTGAGGAAGCAGATTTAGGAGTAGTTCCTTTTGAGAACTCAATCGAAGGTCCAGTTAATGAAACCCTTGATTCCTTAATGGAATACTCCTTACAAATTACAAGCGAAATAGTATTAAGAATAAACCAAAATTTAATGGTTAATCCACAAATCAATTCATTAAATCAAATAGAGCGTTTATATTCACATTATCAAGCTATTGCTCAATGTGAAGAATATATTACAAATAATTTAAGGCATGTAGAAATTATAACAACAGAATCCACAGCAAAAGCAGCAAAACTTGTTTTAAATGATGTAAAAGGGGCTGCAATTGGAAGCAAAATTGCTGCAGAATTATATGGACTAAAAATTATAAGTACTAGCATTGAAGATTCTCCAAATAATTACACTAGATTTATAGTATTAGAGCGGAATAAAAAACAAATAACAGGAGATAAAACTGCAATTATATTCTTCTTAGAAAATATTCCAGGGGCGCTTTTCAAAGTGCTCTCAAATTTTGCAAAAGAAAATATAAATATAACTATGATTCTTTCCAGACCCATTTTTAATAAACCATGGGAATATTTCTTCTTTATGGAATTTGAGGGAAATATTAGTAATGAAAAGTACAATAATGTTTTAGAAAATGTAAGGAGGGATACAAAATTCCTGAAAATTTTAGGAAGTTATTCAAGGTTGGCATAATTGGAACAGGAAAAATGGGAAGATGTATGGCTTATTTGCTTAAAGGTGTATCTGAAGTTATGATTAATAGTAGGGATTTCAGACAAGCTAAAAAAGTTGCAAGGAAAATAGGAGTTAAAGCATGTAGCTTTGAGGATTTATCAAATAGCGATATTATAATTGCAACAGTTCCATCAGAGATTTTACTTGAAGTGGCAAAGAAGGCTTTTCAAATTATGAAAGAAGGATCTCTATTTGTAGATGTTTCTTCTGTGAAATGTGGAATAATAGAGGAGATTGCAAACTTATTACCACCGAAATTAGAATATATAAGCCTACATCCACTTTTCGCCTCTCCAAGAGTAAAAATAAAGAACGTTATTATGATTCCTATAAATGCTAAAAATTGGAATGAAAGATTGGAAGAACTTCTAATTAAGGCAGGAATGAGAGTGGGAAAATGTAGTGCAGAAGAGCATGATAAAATCATGGCAGCCTATCAAGTAGCTCATCATTTCACTTATCTCTCCTTAAAAGAGACTTTAAAGAAAATGAATTTTGAAAATATGCAAGAGATATTTATTACACATAGTTTAAGAAAAACATTAGCTGTATTAAGGCTTATAGAAAGAAACATTAAAACTGTTGAAGAAATACAAAGGATGAATAAATTTGCAAGCATAGCAAGAAGGATTTTCATTCAAGAGGCAAAAAGATTAGATGAGAGCTATAGCTCTTGGAGGCAAATTAAATAAATTGGAAGTTATATAAGTGAGAGGCATTGATTTAAAAATAAGGTGAATATTCCTGTCAAGCTTTCTCCATGAGTATGGATATTTAGGAGTACTTTTAATATCGATACTTGGTAATACCGTGCCCTTTTTACCAGTGCCATATCTTGTTCCCATATTTATAATGTCATATATTCTAGATCCTATTATTGTTGGAGTTTGTATTGGAATAGGTGCGAGTCTTGGGAAGAGCGTTTCTTATATGATAGGAAGGGGTGGAAGAGCACTTCTTAATGAAAGAAAAAAGAAGGAATTCGAATTGTTTGGAAAATTCTTAGGAAAATATGGTGCAATTGCAGTTTATATATTCTCATCCTTACCTCTTCCAGACGATATAATTGTAGTGCCCTTTGGCATGGCAAAATATGACTTTAAAAAATTTTTCATAGCTTTACTTTTAGGAAAATTCACTTTAGGATTTATTGTAGCTCATGTAGCAAAATATTCATTTGAATATATTAAGTTCTTCATTGGAAATGGCGATCCAATTTTAATAACCATAATTTCCATAGCCCTCATGATATTAATGATAACTATAGTTTATAAAATAGATTGGATGGAGGCTGTGGAATACTCAGAGAAACATGGATTTATAGCATATATAAGGCTTTTATGGTTAAGAAATAGAAATAAGCTTAGAAAAGCATAATTGGTGATAATTTTGAAAGTAACACTATTAGCATATACTCCTAATCCAGAAAAAGTAATAGCTGCAGCTGCTAGACAATGCCATTCTAAATTAAGCGCTCTAGAGATTGCAAATAAAATCAAGAGAGAAGATATTGAAAAAACCATAAATAAAGTCATTGAAGTAGGGCATTTTTCAGTGCTTGAGCATGCATATTTTACCTTCCTCATAGAAGGAATATCCAGAGCTTGTAGCCATCAATTGGTTAGACATAGAATTGCCTCATATTCACAACAAAGCCAGAGATTCGTAGAAGTAGAGGATGAATTCATAGTACCAAAGAGTATTTCTGAAAATAATGAAGCTCATAAAATATTTTCAGAGGCTTTAGATAATTGTAAAAAATGTTATAAGAGATTAATCGAAATGGGAATTCCAATGGAGGATGCTAGATATATAATACCACAAGCCTCACCAACAAAAATAGTTGTAACAATGAATGCAAGATCGCTATGGAACTTCTTTGAGCTCAGATGTTGTTTGACCTCTCAATGGGAAATTAGAATGCTTGCTGAAAAAATGCTGGAATTAGTCAAAAGTATAGCACCAATTGTATTTAAAAAAGCTGGACCATTTTGTATTACAAGAGGTATATGTCCAGAGAAAAAATATGATTGTCCAAAGTGGATTGAGCTTTATAAAACTAAGTGAATAGTGCTCTTATTGCTTCCACAGCACTTTTCTTCACGATCATTTCTAATATGTAATCCGGCTGTATTATGAATGAGGAAGAAAATGGAATATATTTGCCATTTCTATCCTTTATTCTCAATACCATCCAATGATCCTTAAGCGGTAATTCCTCTATGCTCTTTCCAATGGCAGGCGCATTCTTACTTACTTTTATATCTATTCTCTCCACACCAATGAAATCCTTCTCATATGATTCCTCTGCCTTTCCACTATATCGTCTAATGAGGCTTAATATTTTCTCTGCAGCAGCTTCCTCAGGACATACTGTATCAGCTATGCCTAATTTATTAGCTATTTTTGAAAGCCTTGGATCGCTAACTCTAGCAATTACCCTAGGCACTCCAAGCTCCTTTGCTAAGAGACAGCCGAGTATATTCTTTTCATCGCTTCCAGTTAAACACATGAATATTTCATAATCGTTTGGACTAACATTAGTTAATTCATCAATATTGGTAACATCTCCTTTGAACACTAGAACATCGTATTCATTTGATATTTCCTTACAAATATCTTCATTTATATCCATTACTGCTATATCATGACCATTTTCCTTCAATTCCTTTAGAAGAAGTTTACCAACTCTACCAGCGCCAACAATTAATATCTTCATAGGATTCCCTAAAATTTTTAAATTAATTTCAATAAAAATATTACGCACTAGGGGTATATATGGAAAATGAAACAATATCTGGACTTGCTGGTCTACTTATAGTTTTTGGAATAGTAATGCTCATTCCAATTTTATTTTCACTCATTTATGAAGAATATTATAACTTAATTTTCTTTATTATTCCAGCTATAATATTCATTACCATTGGACTATATTTAAGTAATAAATATCCATTGAGTGAAACAATATCTACAAAATCTGCAATAATTATTGCAAGTAGTGGTTGGTTGCTAGTATCAGCAATAGGCGCTATACCATATCTTAGTATAGGCATGGGACCTTTGGATGCATTCTTTGAATCCATATCGGGATTTACAACAACAGGAATGACGTTAATTAATTCAATGGAAGAAGTGCCAAAATCCATAATCTTTTGGAGAAGTCTTACACAATGGGTAGGAGGAATTGGAATAGTATTTTTATTCACAATTTTTCTTAGAGGAGGAATTGGAACTTGGAGATTATATACCATAGAGGGAAAAGAGAAGTTCACTCCTAGCATTAAAGAGAGCATAAGGGAGATTATGATAATATATTTGATTTTAACGAGCATATGTGCAATTATATTATTTTTCTGTGGATTAAGTCCATTCGAATCCATAAATCATGCTATGACAACTTTAGCTACAGGTGGATTTTCCACTAGAACTAATAGTGTAGCAGACTTTAGCAATATTGTGAAAATAGTGATAATTTTATTTATGATTGCTGGAGCTATAGATTTCACCATATACTATGAGTTGAAAAAGTTAAAATTTAGAAAGTTAATGAATGATGCTGAACTAAGATTATTTCTATTGATGATTCTAGCGAGCTGTTTAATAGTATCATTATTTATTATGAGGGAGAAGGGATTAGAATATGCATTAGATGGAATATTTAATGTGGTATCGATAGCTACTACAACTGGATTCACAAGCTTTGAATTAATGGAGTTCTCTGATCAAGTTAAAGCTCTGATATTGCTTCTAATGCTTATAGGAGGTTGTGCTGGATCAACCGCAGGAGGATTGAAAGTATGGCGTTTAATAGTTCTCTTTGGATTATTAAAGAGGGAATTGCAAAAGCTTACTCTTCCATTTTCAGCCGTATTACCAGTAAAAATAGGGGAGAGGGCATTGGATGATGATTATGTAATGAAGGTGGGAGCTTTCTTTTTCACATATATAATCACAATATTCATAATATTTTTGTTATTAAGCTTTACAATTTCAGATAAATTTGGTGCACTATCCTTAGCTATATCCTCTGTAGCAAATGTTGGTCCAGCATTTTATTCAATTACAGCTTTAGATTCTTACTCAAAAATAGTATTAATAATTGGAATGTGGTTGGGAAGACTTGAGATTATTCCAATCTTAGTCTTAATGTCAGAAATTGGCTCTAAGTTAAGGGAATCTTTATAAAATTATAATTTTAAAGTGAATTATTAAATTGGCAAACGATAATACTTTAAAATTTCACGTAATTCTTCATTTAATTTTACTTGACCAATACATATATGAGAGACCTCTCCACTATAGGGTGTTTGAATGCTTATTCTTCTATTCCAATAATCAATTTTTGAAACTAATCCAAGGCCTACGAGCTTATCATCATTCATTAAACCAACAATTATTCCTCTTTCAGATCCCTCATTAATAAGAATAATATCATTTACACCAAATCTCTCCCTTAGTATCTCTATATTATTGGGCTCCTCTTTAACTACCAAAAAAAGGGAGTTTGAATAAAGCTCACCATAGATTATACTCAATGAGAGCTCTTTATTCAAACTCTCTATTAAGCTATTGGGCAATTCCCTTCCATATGTATAGCAATTACAGATAATTCTTACTTTATTTAAGTCGAAAATACGCTCTCTACTATTAGCAAAGTACTTTGAATAAGCATCCTCTCGTTTATTTTTCCTCTCCTCTCTACTTCTCACTCTTGAGGCAGAGGATGGAGTTATTCTTAAAATCTTTCCATATGGCTCACAACATCTAATTATATGCTCTAATTCATTCTCTTTTTGAATGGCTATAAGAAAGTTTGGAGATAATATTTGAATAAGAGCGCATTTATACTCTCTTGCTCTATAACCAGAGATCCATCCACATGTATTTACAACAACAATATCCGCTTTTTGTAATAATGCTTTATCCATCAATTTTCTTGTTCCAATCATCATACGAATTGGAGCATCCGATGGAGTGGTAGAACCTATGAAAAATCCTTCTTCTAATTGTATTTTGTCCATTGAAATTACGCCATTTTTAAAGAGGCCATAGCCAATGGTATTTGGTAGCGATATTTCAGCTTGTCCAGGATCAGCATCTATAATTGCCACTTTGAATCCTCTATTATGAGCTATATTTGATAAATAAACTGAGAAGGTTGTTTTTCCACTATCAACATCACCAATTACTACAACCTTTATGGGGGGAGGATGTTTTAGAACCTCCTCTATAGCGTTCTTCCAAGAGGATGGAATTGCTCCTTCAAATTTCTCTATGAAGGCATTTTGACCTAATTTAACATCTATTGAGGAATCCTCTATGACTTCTATTGGTATGGATTTTCCCTCCCTTATTACTATTTCTTCATTCAATTCTACTTTTTTACCAAGCGCCAATATCAATCCTCTTCGCAAACGTAATGATAGTGGACCACTTGCAACTAATGTAATGCCTTTTTCAAAGTCCATAGTAGGCATTAGTCCTCCTCATAATTAGTTAAATATTTACTCAATTAAAAAATAAATGGTGAAAGTATGGAAAATGAATTTGAAGAAATTTCAAATGCAATAATTTCAATGCTCAAAGATAAGGGAAGATTATCATACTTAGAGCTTGAGGAATGGGCAAAGAGAAATGATATAGGAAATATTACATTAAGGGTGATTTTAAATTCCTTAATAGAAAGTGAAGAGATTATTGCTCCTGAGGGATATTATGAAAATGGTTCATACTTTGAGCCTCCTATACCTAAAGTGATAGAGCTTGTAAAATCTTCTCCAGAGCTTGAAAAATTGAAGGATTATTTGAGAGAATATAAGAGTATTGGCATTTTAAGGGTTTTTGAGGATGCGATTAAAATGGGTGTAAAAAATGTAAATGAAGTATTAAAGGAGGCAGTAAAAAAGGGATTTGCTGAAATTACTCCCTCTGGGGTTGTAAATGCTACAGAGAAGCTTTTAAAATCCAACAAAAATAAAAACGTGTAATTATTAAATTAAAAGGGGGATTAAATGTCGGAGAATAAAACCATAGGAGGAATGTTCACAGGAAGCGCAAGAATTGGAGAGATTATGGATACGTTTACACAACTTACTTTAACACCACAAGATATGACTAGCCCAGTGGCATTACAAATGGCCTTAAGTAGAATCTATGAGGCAATGACAAAAGCTATAACCACAGGCCCTAGGAAGAAGTATATAGCAGAGGTTAGATTTATTGACTCCCTAGGAAATCCAGTTACTATAGCATTGGATTTAGGAGAGAAAATGCCGCCATTTTCTAATAAAGAGGTAAAAGCAAGAATTTCAATAGAATTATTCGAAGAGGAAACTAGAGAATTTTAAATAATAATTCTCTCAAGCTTCTTATAACATATTGACCGTACATTCTACCATTTCTATCAACATAGTATGCTGAAATACCAGATCTAATTGCGCTTAAATAATCTAGTTCATAGCTATCTCCAACATGAATCATTTGTAATGGAGATATGGAAAGACGTTTACAAATCTGAGTATAAACGTTACTATCTTTTATTCTATTGAAATCTGACACTGTAGAAAATATGTGCTTAAAGTATTTTCTTATATTCCTTGTAGTTACATCTAGAAATATTCTGGCTGAATTAGAAATTATTATTAGATTAAATTTATCCTTCAGTGTTTCAAGAACTTCTAAAACTTCTGGATAGAGTTGAACTAAATATGAATGACTTTCTACAAATTCCTTTGGATTTACTTTCAGTTCGTACTTCTCTATCCAATAATTAATATCATACCACTCTAATCTGTTTGGACCAATGTTTTCATAATCTTTATAGATCATGCTTTTGGCTTCCTCAAGAGAAATACAATACTTCTGAGCTACTAAGCTTGGTATGGATTCAAGCCAAATAGTATCAGCAAATAATGGGGTAACTAAAGTGCCATCTACATCAAAGGATAGCACTTTTTCCATTAAATCACCAAAAAAATTAAAGTTTTTCAAGCTCTAAGGCTACATCTTCCAATCCTATTCTAATCAACTTCTCCTTAGTTGGTATTCCCGTACGTTTATCCCAACCCTTTAGCTCATAGAATTCATCGAGCATTTTATTCAATGTGAATTCATCCGTATGCATGCCTTTTGAAGGGCCGCTGGCTATGGGTTCTTCTAGAAATCTTCTTGGCAATGTATCATCTTTTCTCCTTATACCAGCTCTAACATTAAATGCTCTTTCTAAATCGAGAATTCTCTCAGCTACATCTACAAGCTCTTCATATGTATATCCAAATCCTGTCACAGGATTTATCATATCCACATGTCTTTGATTCAAAGTATATCCAAGCAATCTCTCCAAGAAGTGACATATTATCATTGAGTCGCCTATTGTAGTCCATCTCATAGTTCCAATTACCCATGAGGCTTTTCCTTCCACTGCTTTTCTATCTGAGGCGCCAGCATATTCTCCAGTAGGCCTTGGATCATGATGACTTCCTCCTCTACTAGCAACAGCATAACCAAGGGCCATGCCTCTTAAAGCTCTTGCAGAATGCCCAGGTATTTCCAGCCCTTTAACTTGTATTGCAAATCTTTCAGAGTTTCCACCTATAATTCTAGCTGCTCTAAGCGATCCCTCTGCCATTAAATCGCCAATCCCTATTCTCTTTGCTATTTTTTCAATGGATTGAATAACTACATCATCATTTCCAAACTTGAATTCCATACCATCGGTATTTTCCTTTGTTATAAGACCTTTCTCATAACACTCCATTATAAATGATATAGTTACTCCACAGCTTACAGTATCCATGCCATATTCATCGCACATGCTATCTGCCTTTATTACTAAGCCTATATCATTTATTCCACACATTGAGCCAAAGGAATATATAGTCTCATAATCTGGCCCCTCAGATATTGCGCCCTTCCATTTTCCTTCCTTTACACTAAAAATCTTACTAGAAGCAATTGGACAAGCAGGACAAGCGCTATCTTTATCCCAATATTTGCTCTTTAATAGCTCAGCACATAAACCCTCCCATCCCTCAAAGTATTCTGTCTGATAATTTCTTGTTCCAAAACCGCCAAACATATTGTTTATGCTTGAAACTAATATTGGAGTGCCATACACTGGTAGACCTGTAGTTAGAGCTGGTACCTTTTTAACTTCCTCATTATACCATTTCATCCAAGCCTCTAAAGCTTCTGGATTGGCGGGCTCATTGGTACCACTTCCTCTAACAGCTATGGCTTTTAAGTTCTTTGATCCCATTACTGCTCCAATTCCACCTCTTCCAGCTGCTCTATATTCAGTTATTACACAAGCATATCTCACTTTATTCTCTCCAGCTGGACCTATTGCAGATACACTAAGCCTTGGATCTCCAATCTCCTCTTTAATCATCTCTTGAGTCTCGCTAGTTAATCTGCCCCAAAGCCTTTCGGCAGACTTAAATTCCACTTTATCATCATCAACAAATATATATACTGGCTTATCTGCTCTTCCAATTATTAATATGCCATCATAACCAGCATATTTTATTTCAGCGCCAATTTGTCCACCGCTTATGCTATCGAAATATCCATTCGTAAGAGGAGATTTTGCTGCTAATAGATATTTTCCAGATGTAGGCACATAAATTCCTTGGAATGGTCCAGTCATCATGGCTATTACATTTGTTGGATCAAAAGCATCTATTCTTGGATCTATCATATCAAATAGAAATCTTACAGCAAATCCATTTCCACCAAGATATTTTCTTGCAAATTCATCAGTTATTTCCATTATAGAGGTCTTTCTTGTGGTTAAATTTACTCTTAAAATCTTGCCTTTATAACCACCATATTTCATATTCCTCACCTCGAGAGCCAAATTAATGTAAGTGCCCCCCTAGGACAATGTTTAACGCATTGTGGATCTCCATTGCAAAGATCACAGATTATTGGTTTCTTGGTCTCTGGATGAAGTTTTATTCCAAGAAATGGACAAGCTTTAACACAATCACCACAGGAGTCACATAGATCCTCATTTACAACTATATTTCCACCCTTATATGAGAGGGCCTTTCTTGGACAAGCAGCTATGCAGAAGCGCTTCTCACATCTAGTGCAAATCAAGTACCTCAATGACTTTATTCCTCTGCGAACTATGTTAATTCTTGATATTGCTGATCCATACTTTCCATAATGGTATCTTGCACAAACCAACTCACATATTTTACAGAAGATACACTTTTGGGCATCGAACTTTATGAGGGGCTTTTTTTCTTGAGCTATAACAATGCTCATACTTTACACCGAGTTAGGAAAAAAAAGAACTCATTTATTAATTTTAATGTTCTAGAAAAGTTTTTCTTACTTTAATCCGATAATAATCATGGTGATAAATGATGGAACCTTGGAGGAGTGATAAGTGGTTCGTAAGTCCATTCAATTATGAAGAAGAGATTAGAAAATTAATGTTTTTACCAGAGAGGGTTATTTTTCATGATGTTACATTGAGAGATGGAGAGCAACAAGTAGGAGTAATATTTAATAAGCATGATAAAATGGCAATAGCAAGAGCTCTTAATAGAGCTGGAGTAGATAGAATAGAGATTGGAGCACCAGGGATATCTGATGAGGATAGAGAGGCCATTAAAATGATTGTTACAGCTTCCCTAGAGGCAGAGATATATTCATGGTGTAGAAATAATAGACTAGATATTGAAATTGCAAAAGAGTGTGGAAGTAGTGGTGTTGTAATAGAAACTCCCTCAAGTCCAATAATGATTGAAAAACCACATTCTACAAATTTAGAACTTTTGAAAAATCAAATTTCAGAAAATGCTCAAATTGCAAAATCTGAAGGAATGAAGGTTATTTTATTACTTGTGGATGCTACACGCTCAAGCTTGAAAATATTAAGTGATATAATTCAAAGTTCAGAAAAATATTGTGATGGAATTACAATATCAGATACCTTTGGATCTATTCTTCCCTTCTCTATGTTCCATTTGATAAGAAAAATTAAGGAAATAACAAAAAAGCCCATAGAAATTCACTGTCATAATGATTTTGGGCTTGCAACAGCTAATACTCTTGCTGCAGTTGCAGCTGGAGCATCATGTGTTCATGTAACAGTAAATGGATTTGGAGAGAGGGCAGGAAATGCCCCATTAGGAGAAGTTGCACTTTCGCTAAAACTACTAATGGGTGTAAATTGTAATATAAAATTAGAGGAGCTCTATAAATTGGCAAATATTGTAGCAAGATATGCAGGAATTCCAATTCCATTGAATAAGCCCATTGTAGGTCAAAATATATTCAAAATAGAGTCCTCACAATCAGCACAATGGCTTTCGAGGGGGGATCCATTAGCTGCATATCCATTTCTGAAGGAACTTATAGGCAATCCAGAGTCCAAAGTAGTTTTAAGTAAGAAGAGCGGTTTCTATAATTTAAAACTAAAGCTCGAGGAATTGAAAATTAATGTGCCAGAGGAAAAATATCCAGAAATTCTCAGCTTAATCTATAGGTACTCTTTAGAGAAGAAAGGAGAAGTAACAGATGATGAACTTTTAGATATTCTAGAGAGGCTTGGATTATATCAATACAAAGTGGAGGATTATATGAGGGGATAGTTTCTTCATGAGACTACTGAAGAATATAATCGTACCTGCTCCATATTCAATTATTTTTTTAAAAAATCATAATGTATTGATATTGGCAGATATTCATATAGGCTACGAATCCTACTTAAAGGAAAGAGGAATATATTTACCTCAACAATCCTATCATCAAATGCGTTCAATAATTGAAAAAGCCATTAATATCACTAAAGCAAAATCCTTAATTTTCTTAGGAGATGTAAAGCATGAATTTGGAAAACCCTCTCCACAAGAATGGATTGAGGTAAAGGATTTATTATCTTTTTTATTAAATAATGGCCTTGAAGTTCATTTAGTAAGAGGAAATCATGATAATTATATAATAGCAATACTTAGTAAATTCAATATTCCATTACATGATCCATACATGATGATAGATAATATATTATTATTTCATGGTCATAAAGATATAGATATACCAAAGGATGTAAATGTTATAATAATGGGACATGAGCATCCAGCTGTTTCCTCAAAAGATTACACAGGATCAAGATATAAATTCAAGTGCTTTCTAATAGGAAAAATGAATAATAGAAGAAAATTGATTGTTCTTCCATCCTTCTCTCCATTCTCCCCTGGCATGGGAATAAATGAAATTTCAAAAAATGAATTGCTTTCACCATTACTTCGATCCATTGATATAGATTCCTTTACACCCATAGTAGTGGAGGAGGGTGTTGGAGTTTTCAGATTTCCTCAAATTGGACTGATGAGGTCTATAATTAAATTGCGAAATGCTTATTAGAAATATTTATGCACATTAACATTATCGGAGCTGAGTAATGGTGAGGGATAATCCCCGCCAACTAGGCTTATTATAAATAATAACTTGGTGAAATCTCATGAAAATTTCAGGAGCTAGGGCTATTGTGGAGGCTTTAAAAAGAGAGAAGGTTGAAGTAATCTTTGGAATTCCTGGTGGAGCTACTATTCCTTTTTATGATGTACTATTAGAAAGCGATATAAGGCATGTGCTTGCGAGGCATGAACAATGTGCAGCTCATATGGCAGATGGATATGCTAGAGTAAAAGGCGTCCCTGGAGTATGTACTGCTACTAGTGGTCCTGGAGCTACTAATCTAGTTACTGGATTAGCCGCAGCCTATATGGATAGCTCTCCAGTAATAGCCATAACTGGGCAAGTTCCTAGATCCATGGTAGGTAAAGATGCCTTTCAGGAAGCAGATATAGTTGGAATAGTCAATCCAATAACAAAATATACATTTCAACTAGAATCCGCCTCTCAAATACCAGATGTCATAAGATTGGCATTTATTATTGCTTCAACAAATAGAAGAGGACCAGTTCTAATAGATGTGCCAAGGGATGTGCAACTTGAGGATGTGGATTTTGATTATACTGAGAGAATTAAGATTAAAGGATATGTTGTTAGAACTGGAGAGCCCCATCCCTACTCCATAAAGAGGGCCATTGGATTAATCATGGGATCAGAAAGGCCAATGATATTAGCAGGAGGAGGAGTAATAGCTTCAAATGCTTCTGAGGAACTCATTAAATTTGCAGAGCTTATTATGTCTCCCATTGTAACAACGTTAATGGGAAAAGGAGCCGTTCCAGAAGATCATCCATTATGTTTAGGAATGGTAGGAATGCATGGAAGAATAGAGTGTAATAAAGCCATTGAAGAGGCTGATTTAATAATAGCAATAGGAACAAGATTTGGAGATAGAACTACTGGAAAATTAGATGAATTTGGAAGAAATGCAAAAATTATACATATAGATATTGATCCTGCGGAAATTGGAAAGAATGTTAAGGTTGATGTTCCAATAGTTGCAGATGCAAAAAAAGCTTTAATTGCATTATATTCAAAACTAATAGAGTTTGGATTTTCAAGAAAGGAGAGTGAATGGATTAATAAAATAAATCGTCTTAAGGAGAGCTTTGCCTCAAACTATGAAGAGAAAGGCGATGGGCTTAAGCCCTCTAAAATTTTGAAGATTTTGAGAAATATTCTACCAAAGAATGCCATAATAACAACAGGAGTAGGACAAAATCAAATGTGGGCAGCATTACATTTCAAAGTCTTTGAGCCAAGGACATTCATAACATCTGGAGGATTAGGAGCTATGGGCTTTGGTCTTCCAGCTGCTATAGGTGCAAAAGTGGCAGCTCCAGATAGACCGGTTTTCAATATTGATGGTGATGGTAGTTTTCTAATGACTGAACAAGATCTTGCTACAGCAGTAACTGAGAGAATCCCCATTGTCTCAATAATTCTAAAGAATAGATCTTTGGGAATGGTGAGGCAATGGCAGTGTCTATTCTGGAATAAAAGATATGCTTATGTTGATCTTGGTAATGTGCCAGACTTTGTAAAATTAGCAGAGGCTTATGGTGCTGAAGGAATAAGAATAGAGAGCTATGAGGAATTTGAAAGAGCTGCTAGAAGAAGCCTCTCTGCAGAAATGCCAATAGTAATGGAAGTTCCAATCTCTCCTGATGAAAAAGTACTGCCCATGGTTCCCCCTGGAAAGAGTCTGAAAGAGGTGATATGGTATGGTTGATAACTTTCATATTATATCTGCTCTTGTTGAAGATAGGCCAGGAGTATTATTCAGAGTAACCTCTTTAATAAGGAGGAGGAATTTCAATATTGATACAATAACCGTTGGAAGTACTGAAAGAGAGGGCATTTCAAGAATTACATTGACCATGCGTGGAGATGAGAATATAGTAGAACAATTGGTAAAACAACTTAGTAAAATTCCAGACATAATAAAAATAAGCGAGCTAAAACCAAGTGAGTCGGTTTATAGGGAGATGGCAATAATAAAGGTCTTAGCTCAAGATGCTGAAAGAAGATCCGATGTCTTAAATTATGTCTCAATATTTAGAGGAAAAATAATAGATGCTTCCAAGGATTCACTTACGATAGAGATTGTAGGAAATCCTAATAAAATAAATGCTTTTATTGAAATAATGAAGAGCTTTGGAATAATTGAAATGGCAAAAACTGGAATTGTAGCATTACAAAGAGGATTAAGAGGAAAGATTGAAGGATGAAAACTTTAATATAAGTTCATTAAGAATTTAAAAAGGGATTATTATGGCTATAATATACAAGGATGAAGATGCAAATCTTTCTATTCTTAAGGATAAGACAATAGCAGTAATAGGTTATGGAAGTCAAGGGAAGCATCAAGCACTTAATATGAGAGATAGTGGATTGAATGTAATAATAGGATTGAGAAAGGAAGGAAAATCTTGGAATATGGCTGAGGAGGATGGATTCAAAGTATATGAAATATCAGAAGCTTCAAAAATTTCAGATTTTATAGCAATTTTAATTCCTGATGTGGAGCAACCAAGAATTTATGAAAAGGAAATTGCTCCATATTTAACAAAAGGAAAAATACTTGGCTTTGCTCATGGATTTAATATACACTTCGGCTTAATAAGACCGCCCAATTACGTAGATGTAATAATGGTAGCACCAAAAAGCCCAGGAGTTAGAGTGCGTGAGGAATTCTTAAAGGGCTATGGTGTTCCTGCTCTTGTAGCAGTATATCAAGATGCCACTGGATATGCTTGGGAGGAGGCTTTGGCTTGGGCTAAAGCCATTGGATCGACAAAACCAGGGGTAATAAAAACTACATTCAAGGAAGAAACTGAAACAGATCTCTTTGGAGAGCAATGCGTTTTAGTGGGAGGATTAATGGAGTTGATAAAGAAGGGATTTGAGGTGCTAATTGAAAATGGCTATCAACCAGAGCTTGCCTACTTCGAAGTATTGAATGAAACTAAGCTCATCATGGATTTAATTCATCAAGGTGGAATTGAACATATGCTAAAGGGAGTAAGTGATACCGCTAAGTATGGTGGCTTAGTATATGGACCAAAAGTTATAGATGATCATGTAAAAAGGAATATGTATAAAATATTGGAAAATGTTACAAGTGGAAATTTTGCTAAGGAGTGGATGGGTGATCCTGAAAAAAGTAGAAAGAAGTTGAACGAGCTTATGAGTGAAATACAAAAGCACCCAATAGAGAAAACTGGAAAAGAAGTAAGACGACTAATGGGAATTGAGAAGTGAGGGATTTCAATGGGGGATCGTCAAATCAGTTGAAATTTATGATACTACTCTAAGGGATGGAGCTCAATCCAAGGATGTAATTTTCTCCCTTCAAGATAAGCTAAGAATAACATCAAAGCTTGATGAATTTGGTATACATTATATAGAGGGAGGATGGCCAGGATCAAATCCAAAGGATGAAGAATATTTCAAAAAAGTGAAGGATATCTCTCTTAAGAATGCTGAAATAGTAGCCTTTGGAAGCACAAGGAGATGCGATATAAGGCCATCAGAGGATGCTAATCTAAATGCCATAATCAAAAGCGATGTTAAAAAAGCAACAATTTTTGGAAAAAGTTGGGATTTGCATGTAATAAGTGTGCTCAATACTAACCTTGATGAAAACTTAAATATGGTTTATGATTCCATAAAATATCTAAAGGATCATGGCCTCAGAGTGTTCTTTGATGCTGAACACTTTTATGATGGATATAGAAGAAATAGAGAATATGCTATATCTGTAATAAAAACAGCAGTAGAGGCAGGCGCTGAATTAATAGTACTATGTGATACAAACGGTGGAACTCTTCCTTATGAATTCTTCGAAATTACCAAGCAAGTGGCATTAAGTTTAAAAGCTCCAATAGGAGTGCATTGTCATAATGATGCTGGAGTTGCTGTTGCAAATTCATTGCTTGGAGTTTTAGCTGGAGCAATACAAATACAAGGAACAATAAATGGAATAGGAGAAAGATGTGGTAATGCTGATTTATGTCAAATTATACCAGCATTAGAATTGAAAATGGGAATTAAAGCATTAAAAACAAAAAGCTTGAGAAATCTTAAATCTCTTTCACTTTATCTCTATGAAATTCTACATATGCATCCCAATCCATATCAACCATATGTTGGAAATAATGCTTTTGCACATAAAGGAGGAGTTCATGTAGATGCTGTTCTAAAGAATTGCACAGCATATGAACATATATCTCCTGAGGATGTAGGAAACTTCAGATTATTCTCTGTATCAGAGCTCTCTGGAAAAGCAAATATAATAGCTAAAGCAAGGGAGTTTGGATTTGAAATTAGAAAAGATGATCCCGCTGTAGCTTCCTTATTAAATAAGATAAAGGAGTTGGAGTTCAAAGGCTATCAATTGGAAGGAGCAAATGGTACTCTCTATTTACTTATGGCAAAGGAATTTGGCTTATATAAAAAGCTATTCTCAATAGTTCAATGGAGGACAATAAGCGAAGGGAGAGATGATGAAGCTTCAGCAGAAAGTTCAGTTAAAATTAGAGTGAAAAATAGAGAAATTTTTGTAATAGCTGAAGGAAATGGACCAGTGAACGCACAAGATAGAGCTCTTAGAAAGGCCATGTCGGAATTCTTTCCTGAAATAGAGAAAGTACAACTTGTAAATTATAAAGTATCCATTGCAGATATGGCTCAAGGGACTGCCTCCTCTGTTAGAACTTTTATTGAGTTCTCAGATGGAAAGGAGAATTGGATAACTGTTGGAGTTTCCACAAATATATTAGAGGCAAGCAAAAGAGCACTTATTGATGGCTATGATTACTATCTACAGAAAATTAGGAAAAATTTATAGTTCATAAAGAAGCATAATCCTTCGTGAATTCAAATGAATGAAGACTTGAAAAAATGCTTAGAAGATGCAATATACAAGCTAATAATGGAGAATATAAAAAATGGAAAATTAAGAGCCAATTTAAGAATAGAAGTAAGCACAGATATAGATATTCGAGGGCTCAAGGGAAGGCTTATAGGCGAAATCTTAATAGGCGAAGAATCAATGCCTCGCATTGAAACAAGCAAAGAGGCTAGCCTACAAGATATAGATAAGATTTTAAAATCACTAGGCATTTAAAAATCCATAATAACAACCTTAAACATAAAGTTTAATATGGAATACAAGTCCTTAGGAGTGGATGTAAGTAAGAAGGGAATAGAATATTTTAAGCTGAATAATATATTTCCAGGAGCCTTTTGTACAATAGTAAGGCATAGGGATTCATCTAAAGGTATAATACTTCATGAGGATGGAGCTGGAAGTAAGCCAATTATTTCTTATCTTTATTATAAAGAATATAAGGATGCAAAATATTTTGAGGGATTAGTAGAAGATATAATGGCAATGAACTTTGATGATGTAATTTGTGTTGGTGCCATTCCTTTGGCTATTTCAGATTATATAGCAATAAATCCATTTGTGATTAATAAAGAGGAAGTTCTTCATCATTTAGCCATTAGTTTTTCAAGAAGCTTGGAAAAATTGAAGTCCCTTGGATGTGAAATAAGCTTCTGTGGAGGAGAAACAGCTGAGCTTCCTGATATAATAAGGACAATGGATATTTCTGCCACAGTATATGCTGAAGTTTCCCTTGACTCTGTTATAACGGGATATGATATATCTCATGGAGATGTAATAATAGGATTGAGAAGTGGAGGAAGAGCTTCTTATGAAGATAGAGAGAATAGTGGAATAATGTGTAATGGAATTACTCTAGCTAGATATGTATTGCTGAGCAGCAATTATAGTAAGAAATATCCAGAAACCTCCTCTCTTGGTGGATATAGAGGAAGGTTTAAGCTTGAGGATTATTTAGAACCCTTGGGAATGACAATTGGAGATGCACTTTTATCGCCAACTAGAATTTACTTGCCAGTAATGATTGAAATTTTGAAGAAAATGAAGGTTAAAGCATTAGTACATAATACAGGAGGGGGTTTAACTAAATGCCTTAGAATAGGAAAGGGCATAAGATATGTGAAGAATAATCTTCCAGAGCCCGATCCAATTTTTCTTTTAATACAAAGAGAGGGAAAAATTGCATGGGAGGAGATGTATAAGGTATTCAATATGGGCATTGGTATGGAAGTAATTGTAGATAAAATTCATTTGGATGAAGTAATTAAAATATGCAAGCGCTTCAATATTGAGGCTCAGGAAATAGGCTATTGTGAATCCTTTAAGAATGGAAATTCCTTAATAATAGAAACAAAATATTACAAGGGTAAATTTTTAAAGTAAGTTCTTCCATCCATTATATGGAGAAAGCCCTTTGTGAATGGGATTAAATATACCATTTTAATTCCACTACTACTAATACCTGTAGTGGTTACTGCTAATCAAATATCCATTAAAATTCAAAGCTTCACTATTTATGATATTAGTAGAGATTACATAAATTTGGAATATAAAGGAAGTTCAGAAATAAATATAGTAGTAGTTAGATCCGATCCTAATATAAATGTTGAAATATTCAAGCAAATAAATGATGTTACTTCAGGATATGCTAAAATATATTTAACAAATACATCACGTCAATCATTAACATGTATAATAGGGATGTTCTCTTATGAGCCATTTTCAGTGAGTATATTAGCAAGAACAACAGGAGTAGCAGTTCAACAACCTCAAATAATATCAGTCCCTGGCAATGTTAGTGTACAAATAGAAATTCCCATAATATATGGTAGATATCAACAGCCCGTTGAAATGAAATCAGAAACCAATTATTCACCCAACTTCCCATTATGGGCTATAATCTCATATGGAATTATCATTCCAATGTTTTTAGCAACAGCTCATCTTGATAAGGGATCACTTAAGCTATTAAAGAAACGATGGTCTCAACTTGATACATTTGCTTTAATTCTCAGATATTTATTTTATGCATTTTTAGTGATATTTTTCATTTCCACTATAGCAATAATAGCTGAGTTCATAATGATTAGAATAGGAATGATTTCCACTTTACATATTGGAGATTGGTTGCTAACTTGTACAATATTTTCAGCCATAGCCTTAGTATATGGAATAGGAAAATGGAGGGGGTTGTTCGAGAACCTTGATGAAGAAGAATGAAGATATGTTTGGAAAGAAGGAAAATTCCTGGTGGTGGATAAATCATACATATCTTAGAAAGCTATTGGCACTTCCACTAATGCTTTCAAATAGAGAGTATAGAAGATGGAAAAATGCTTTGCTAAATCCAAGAAAAATGGCAAAGAGGCTTTCAGAGCTTGAAAAGAGATTTCCAAAGAAGAGAGATGATTTAGTTGGAAGGGATAGGGAATATCAATTAATAATGAGCGCCATAGGATATCATGTAATAAGAGATAATGCTCTGCTAAATCTATTAAAGGGAGCTCCTCCTCCAAAGTTCTTTATATTAAAGGGCACAACTGGTTCTGGAAAAACTCTATTAGCTGAAGTATGTATAAGGGATGGAATAGAATATGGTGTAAACAAGAACGTTAATGTACAGCCCATTGTAGTCATGGGAAGTGATATATTCAATCCACTCTATGGTCAATCTGTTCTAAATCTATCCTATATATTCAGAAAGGCAAGAGATGTACCAAGCATAATATTCTTTGATGAATTTCAAAGCATAGGATTAAGAGTGGAGAGACCAATGTATGGTGCAGATAGAGAGGATATGAGAGTACAAGATGCCTTCGTAGAGCATATGAATAGAATTTTGAATAGCTCTCAGAGAACTGTTGTAATAGCTGCTACAAATAAATTCGAGAGCATTAGAGAGGATATTAGAAGAAGAGCCTATTTGATCGACTTAGATCAAAATATTACAAGGGAAATGCTATTAGCAGTTCTAAAGGCTGAATTGGAGAAGTATGGATGGATTCATCTTTCGCCTAATGAAGTTCTAAGCGTTTTAGAAAAAGCTGTTAGTACTTATAGACAAACGCAACTTACGCCCTTCGATATAATAGATGCTTGTAATAAAGTAAGAAGTAGAAAAATAGAGCCTCTTAGAGAGAGCTTCTTTAAAAGATTGACAAGTAGAAAATTCTCCTCAGAGGATTTGAAAGTTCTTGTAACCATTGATGATTTCAAAATGGTTGCAAGAGAGCTAAGAGGATATACAGAACAAGAGAAAAGCGATGAAGTTATGAGCTCAGTATTAAGAATTAAGCCCTCAGTGAGCTATAGAGATATAGGAGGATTATTTGGAATAAAGGAGAAGCTATTTAAGATAATTTCACTCAGTCTATCTCCTGAGCTTGCAAGTAAACTTAGTTGGGTCCCTCCAAAGGGCTTTCTCCTTTGGGGAGAACCAGGATGTGGTAAGACCTATTTATCTAAGGCAATAGCTAAGGAAAATGATGCTGCATTTTTCTATGTGCCAGCAGCTCAATTATTAATAAATGCCAAGTGGGTGGGAGAGCCTGAAAAAAATGTTAGAGATCTCTTTGCACTTGCGAGAAAATATGCTCCTAGTATAATATTCTTTGATGAATTTGATGTAATTGCAGGAAAGAGAAAAGGAGATCCTGTAAGCGATAGATTAACTGCTCAAATACTTACAGAATTGGATGGCCTTCAACCATTGGAGAATGTTATAGTAATAGCAGCAACCAATCGCCTTGAGATGATAGATGAAGCAATAATAAATAGATTTGAGCCCTATGTAATAGAAATCCCATTGCCTAGAAACGATGCTGAAAGATTGGATGTTCTTAAAGTTCATTTAAGGCATTATCTTCCTCATCTTCATCCCGAGGTTACTCCTGAGGGAGTATTAAATATATTGAAAAAACATAGAGCTATATCTCCAAGGGTTGTTGCTGAGATAATAAAGGAGGCCAATAGATTAAGATCTCAAGAGGTTAATGTTGCTCTAGAGTTGGCAAAGGATTGGAGTAGATTCTCTGATCTTTATAATCTATATAAGGAGGAAATTGGACGCTTAAAGGAAATTCTCGGAGAGTTAGACTATGATGTTATAAAGAATATTATGCCAGAGAATTATAAAATAAGGCTCTATCATTTTGAGAAGGCAGCTGAAGAGCTTGAAGGTGAAATAGAGAAGGAAATAATGGATGCTCAAGAGAGCATGGTTTATAATAGGCTTGATCCTGGTGTGGCGCTTGGACTAGCCACTGATGTGCAAGGAAGAAAGGGAATTATATTAATAGTGGAATGTACATGTAGACCAAATGGTAGTGGAAAAGTTATTGTAACTGGTGCTGCAAAAGCAGCCCTTATTGGACCAGGAATGCCAGTTGAGGATGTAAGTGTAATTGAAAGTGCAAACAATATTGTGGAGTATATAAAGAACTACATTTATGAAAAAATAGGAATAGATATATCAAACTATGACTTTACATTTCAAGTTATAAGTCCATTGGAAGGAGCTCCAGGAATGGGTGTAAGTGGTCCGAGCCTTGGCTTAGCCTTCAGTGTTGCAGCTATGTCTGAGCTTGCAAAAATAGAGGGTAGACCTGATGTGGTTATGAGTGGAAAGGGAGATATAAAAGGAAATGTTGGCCCAGTTGGTGGAATGGGATGGAGGGGCTCGGGAAAAATCCTTGCTGCAGTACAAACAAGAAGAATTAAAATAAGGAAGTTTGTTGTTCCAAAATGGAACTATGAGCGGGCACCAGATGAAATGAAGATTTTAAGGGATGAAGGAATAGAAGTGGTACCAGTTGAAAAGCAATTGGATGCATGGTTGAATATATTTTCAATAAATGAGGAGGAGTTGCTGGATAAGCTTTTTACCAATCTTATGATGAAGGAGAGCGATGTTACAAAAATAGTTAAATAGTCATATTCCTTTTACTCTCGAGATTGTGGAAGAGTTAGTAGGATTTGCAGCAGTACTTCTAATAGCATCAATAAGCTCATTGATATTTAGGAGGCTAAAAATAGCATC
The DNA here is from genome assembly GCA_025057955.1 of Candidatus Methanomethylicaceae archaeon. Lineage (GTDB taxonomy): Archaea > Thermoproteota > Methanomethylicia > Methanomethylicales > Methanomethylicaceae > JANXER01. The sequence continues at coordinate 24,535 of JANXER010000008.1, forward strand.
TATTGCTGCTTATATTCTAACAGGATTAATAGTTGGACCATTCTTTGGTATAGTTAATCCTAGCTCAAGTGCTATACAATTTCTCAGCAACCTTGGCATAGCGCTAATTGCATTTCAAATAGGGCTTAGCATAAAGATGGATATCATAGAGAGATATGGATTGAAAATTCTAATGATATCCATTCTTGAGCTAATCTCCATTTCTTCTTTACTATCAATGTTTGGAATAATGGTAGGATTAAGTGGCACATATATATTTGTATTAATAATAGTTACAGTAAATTCAAGCACAATAGTTGCATTCAAATTTTTAGAAGGTAAGAAAGCTCAAAATCCTCACTTAATGGAGTTATTAGTGGGAATTGGACTTGCTGAGGATATTATAGCCATGGCAGGAATTTCCATGATTCCAGCTATAGCTACATTGGAAAAATTGATGATTGAGGAAACATTCTTCATAATAGGGAATATAATAGTAATAGCCATGGGAATTTTAGTATTTGGTTTACAAATACTTCCTAAATTAATAAAAATTATAATCAAGGAGGGAGATATTGAAACCGTTCTACTATTAATTATAGCTGTAGCGCTTGGATTTGGACTATTGGGTGGTTTCCTCGGCCTTTCATTTGCATTTGGATCATTTTTAGCTGGTGTAATAATATCTAGGCTTGAAATCCCTCGCATAGTAATTGAAAAATTGATTTCCCTTAGAGATCTCTTCGCAATAATATTTTTCATATCCATTGGATTATCAATACCAAGAATAGAGCAATATCAATTAATTCCATTTGGAATAGCATATTCATTAATTATAGTATTAACTAGATTTATCTCCATTCTCTCTGCGGGATGGATGAGTTTAGGCATTGAACAAGCTATTAAACTTACAATCTATGGAATAACAATAAGTGAATTTGCATTAATTGTTGCAAAGGATGCATATGGCTTTGGATTAATTGATCAAACGCTATTTGTAACTTCAGCATTAGTGGTGCTTATATCAACCATAATTAGCTCCATAGTAGTCAATAGAGAGGAAAATGTAATAATAAAAATTAATTCAATAATTCCTATTCAATTAAGACAAAATATGGATAGATTTGCTTTTAATCTAAGATCGTGGCTTAAGAAATTAATAATCTCTTATGAATTGAGGCCCATATTGATAAGTTTGAGCAAAAAATTAGCTAGTCTAATAGGAATAACCACTTGTGGATCCATTATAATTCAAAAAATAATTGAAGTGTTTGGACTTATGGAATCTGCAATTTTCATATCCTTAATGATAACAATTGGACTCTTTGCATTTTCAATTATAGTTCTATCCACAATAAGAGGGGATTTAGATAATATTGTGGCGTTATATAGAGGGGGTTTTAAAATAATTAAAAATTCAATTTACATATTCATTTTTATGATTATGAGTATAATAGTGGTACTGAATAGCATCTTAATAATTAGGAGAATTATTGAGAGCTATTTAAATATAGGGGAGTTTGTTACCTTAATTCTCATTTCCTTATTTCTACCCACGATAGTCTACATAACATATAACATGATAAAAAAGATCTCCTTAACACCTTAGAAAACTTTTATATTCTCTAATCATATCATTGTTTCAGTGATTTTCTATGGAATATGATGCTGTTATAGTTGGAGCAGGTCCAGCAGGACTTATGGCTGCAAGGAAAATAGCTGATAAAGGTTTTTCAGTTCTAATATTGGAGAAAAATAAAGATCTTGGGGTTAGAGCTTGTGCTGAGGCAGTATCAGCTTCAGCCTTTGAAACTGCAGAAATCCCCCCCTCACCATCATTGATATCAAATTCAATCAATGGCGCATATATTTATCCACCTGATGAAAAAAAATACGTGAAAATTTCAGGGGGCAATTATAGAGGATACATTTTGAATAAACCTTTGTTTCTATATGCACTTGCAAGCATTGCTGCTTCAAAAGGCTGTGATATAAAAATGCAATGTGAAGTTATTGATGTAGAATTCTCAAATAATCGAGCTCATTATCTAAAATATAGATATAAGGATGAATGGCATTATGTGAAGTTTAAATATTTAATTGGCGCAGATGGAGTTGGTTCAATTGTTGCTCGCTCATGTAAATTTGATATGAGCAACTATGAAATAATTCCCACCATTCAATATGTTATGGTTAATTGTAATATTCCAGAGAGGGATATGATAAGAATATACTTGGGAAATGAAGTAGCCCCACGTGGTTATGCATGGATATTTGCTAAAAATGAATATGTTGCTAATGTTGGAATTGGCGTAAGGGGGGCGCCTGCAAAACCATATCTTGAAAAATTCATAGAAAGTCATGGTGATTTCTTCAAAAAAGCAAAAATAATCAAAGAGGGTGGAGGAGGAGTTCCAGTTGGAGGGCAATTGAATGAATTGGTGAAGGGAAATGTTTTACTTTGTGGAGATGCTGCTGGTCAAGTGATACCTCTAACTGGTGGAGGCATAAGAAGTAGCATGGAGGCTGGAAAGATTGTAGGAGAATGTGTAGCAAAAGCTTTGGAAGCTAATGATTCTTCACTACTGAACGAATATCCCAAAAGATATATGAACCCATGGGGCAATAGAATATCAAAAAGTTTAAAGGTTCTCAGAGTATTTGAGGAACTTTCAGATGAGGATTTAAATGCCTTAGCTGAAGTATTAGTGGGAGAAGATGTTGTAGATCTTGCAAATGGACTTGATATAAAAAGGGTGGCAGTAAAACTCATGTCACATCCAGTTCTCGCTCTAAAAATTGCATATAAACTAATTTGAGGAAAATTCATGAAGAAGAGAAGGAATATTTTATTTAATTCGTCCAAGGCTTATGTAATAACATCATGATGTTTTTATGCATTGCTTTCATAAGCGCACTCATGATTGCTCTATTAATTTGAAGGTAAACTCATTAAATCCTTTTAATCCCTCGTAGGCTGAAGGAATGAAGATAAAATTAAATTAATTTAATCCTTAAAAGAGTAAAAATTGTTCAATAATTGAATATTTAATCACTTTCTTTATTTTCATCATTGTAAGAGCATAATATTTATATCGACAGCTCAAGAGTATCTTGGGAAAAGGATTTTATAGTCTATTATTACATAAAAGCCTTCATGAGGTGGTGAAATGAAGATAATATTTGAAAGTGGAATTGAAGTAGAATGTCAATTATACTTAGATAAATGCCCTAGGACAATAAAAGCACTTTTAAGCTCCTTGCCAATTAAGTCCACAGTAAATCTTTGGGGTGATGAAATTTATTTCCATGTACCATTTTCAGTAGGAGAGGAAAATTCAAAGGATGTAGTTGAGGTGGGGGATGTAGCATATTGGCCAGAGGGGCCCTCATTATGTATATTCTTTGGACCTACTCCAATAAGCCCATCTTCTGACGTTATAAAACCCTATAGTCCAGTCAATGTGATAGGGAAAATCTTAGGTGATGTAAGGATTTTAAAAAGAGTGAAGGATGGAGAGGAAGTAAAGATTGTTGAATAATTACTCTTCAAATAATTTCTATTATTTAATTTTTATTTACTTTTTCAGCAAGCTTATTAACCTTAATCCCCTAAAATATTTATGGATGTATATGTTAGCGCCTTTTAATTGGAGATTTATTAAATACACTAAAAATAGCCAAGAGGATGTGTAAAATGATAGAGGTTTTTATAAAACAAGCTGAAATGGAGGAAAAGTATGCTAAAGAATTGAAGAATATGGCAAATGGATTAAAGCATCCTGTTTTAAGCGCTATATTCTTGGCTATTTCAAAGGATTCAGAAAAACATAGTGAGCTTTACAAATCCATGGCAAAACTATTGAAAGAGGCTCAACCCTTTATAAGCGAGGAGGATTTTAAGATTATAAAAAATACCATTGATGATCACATAAGATTGGAAAGTATAATGCTTGAAAAAGCAAAAGGCTTATTATTAGAGGCAAATGATTCAAAAATTAAGCTAATTCTAGCTGCTATAGTTGAAGATGAAGGAAAACATCATAAGCTATTATTAGACATAAGGGAAAAAATAGCGAAAATTGAGACTTTAACTGAAAACATGCTATGGGATATGATTTGGAAGGACAGCCCTTGGCATGGAAGTCCAGGTGGATGATTGAAAAATTAAATTCCCAAGAGGAATGTGGCAACCAAGAAGTATGAAAGAACTGTTAAAATATCAGCTATTGTAGTTATAAGTGGAGCTGAAACTACTGCAGGATCTAGCTTAATCTTTATAAGCAAAAATGGAAGAGAGGAGCCCACTATATCAGAAACATATGATGAGACTGCTAAAGCCACTCCCACAACAAATGTAACTTTGATTGCCATGGAGAAATCTCCAATTGTTAGAAAAGTTATTGTAAATCCTATTATGGAAGCTGTTGGTAAAAGAAATAATAGCATCATTGTAGTAATCATGAATTCCTTAATAACTACTTTCATGAAATCTATTCTATTACATTTTATCTCTCCCAATATCATGCTTCTAATTATTATTGAGGAAGCTTGAGAGCCAATATTTCCTGAGTTATCTGCAAGCATGGGAAGAAAGGCAGCAATAATAGCAACTCTAGCAATAATATTCTCAAAGGATGCTACTATACCTCCTGTTATAGCATTCATAAAATATAAATAAATTATCATTGGAGCTCTCTTTAATGCTAACTTAAGTGGATTAAGAACAATATAGCTTCCTCTAATTACTTCCAATAAACCTCCATGCTTTAATAAATCCTCGGAAAACTCATGAACCACAACATCCAATATATCATCTAAAGTTACTGCTCCAAGAAATTTATTATCTTTATCTACTACTGGCACTTCACTTAAATCATATAGTACTGCCATTCTTGCAGCATCTTCTCTATCTCTATCAGCCCTAATAGCCATTGGACATCTTTGAATAATCTTATTCAATAGAAGATCTCTTGGCTTTGTTAAAAATGATTTTACATCTATCCATCCAAGGAATTTATTATCCTCATCCACAACGTATATATATTGATGTTTATCATATAGCCCAAGCTTATCCTTTGTTATATATGTATTAATAGCATCCTCCACTCTCATATTATGATTAAATACTGGAACTTGAGGCGTCATTACTCCACCTACGCTCTCCGGTGGATATTTTAATAATTTCAATACTTCATTCTTAATATTCACTGGAAATAGCTCAATTATTTTACTCTTGAACTTTGGTGGTATTTTATCAAGAACGTCAGCAATTTCATCATAACGAAGATTCTGTAAAACCTTATTTATTTCATCTACTCCTTTAACAAACATTATTTCATAGAGGATATTCTCTGGAAGCTTATTCAATAATGAAGAAATTGCATGAAGATTTATGAATGCAAATAATCTCAAACGAACTTCATCGTCCAATCTTATTAGAATATGATATATTATGGGTGGATCAAGAGATTCAATAACAAAGGCTGCACCGCTATAGTTCTCTTCTTTAATTAATCTATTTATCTCTTCTAAATATTTCTCAATTTTCGATAGAGGCATTATTAAACCCTATCTCCATAATCATTATTAAAAATTTTTCATACATTTTACTCAAATATTTTATTTTATTATTTTATTCTATTCAGCACTTCAAAAATCTACATATAGAGGAGCAATTATAATAGAATCCATGAAAATTATCGCTATTCCAATAGCCTCAAGCCTACATAGACGTGAGTTCTATGAAGAGATCTTCAATTTAATTAAAAGTAAATTCATTGGAATTGAAGTATTAAACATCGTAGAGGATGAAATCAATAATGAATTAATTATGAAGCTTGAGAACTCCATGCCAATAATAATAGTTCTTACTGGAGGAGTTAGTAATTTAGCCATGAGAATTATTAAGAGGAGTAAAATTAAAAGAGCCATATTAATATCTCACTCTAAGCACAATAGCCTCGCCTCAGCATTATCTATTAAAAGTAAAGCTGAGGGAATCATGATTAGAAACTATTTCTTCAAAAGGTCAGAGGATTTAGATTTTATAGTGAAGATTACAGAAGCTTTAAATAGCCTCTTAGGAATAAGAGTGGGATTAATTTCTGAGGAATTAAGCGAATATGTTGATAAATTCAAAGAGAAATTAAACGCTGAGGTATTATTAATAGGATATGATGAATTGAATAGAGATGTTGAAGAGGAGGAAATTAATACCATATTAAAATTCATTAGTAATAAAATTGATTTGACTAAAGCTGATAAAAAACTCCTTGAAAGGACAATTAAGCTCTATTTAATTATTAAGAAGATAATGCTAGAAAAAAAATTGAATGGAATTGCTATAGATTGTTTTCCCTACTTAATTAAATATGGAGTTACACCATGTTTAGCAGTATCACTACTTAATGATGATGGTCTTGTGGCTGCTTGTGAGGCAGATTTAAGATCACTTTTATTAATGCTCATAGCGAAAGCAATTGGTAAAAACTCATGGATGGCTAATGTAGCATCAATTAATGGTAAGGAGATAACTTTAGCTCATTGTACAATATCCACTAAGCTTACAAATGAATGTAAGCTTTTAAATCACTTTGAATCTGGATTGCCTTATTCACTAGCATGTACTTTAAAAGGCCATGAATTCACAATGGTTGGTATTAATAGAGAGTTTTCAAAAATTGCTGCTCTTAAAGTCAAGCTTTTGAGGAGCGGACTTTTGGATGAAAATATGTGTAGAACCCAAGCGATATTTGAAGCTCCAATAGACTTAGGTGATTTTCCAAATATGGCCTTGAGCAATCATCATGTAATAATCCATAATAATGTCATAAATGAATTAAAGGAGCTTGCTCATCTACTTTCCATGGACTTTACTACATATGATAAAAGCTTTTATATCTCAAAAGAACATTATGCGCCATAAATGCTACTTGGCTATAAGGAATTATTTGAGCAAAAATGAACTATATTTTTTCCCATTATGTATTTTTAAGTATAAGTAGATATAATAATTGGGGATAAACCATGGCTGAAGGAGTATTTATAATAGAGCCTGCGGGTAAATTCTTAAAATTGCTCTTTAAGGTAAGTAAAATATATGCTTTGAAAAAATCCCAATATCAAGAGATTGTGCTTGCAGAAATTGAAGGTTTTGGAAAGGCCCTTATATTGGATAAATTCATTCAAAGCACTGAGAAAGATGAACATATATATCATGAGCTATTAGTTCATCCAGCCATGACGCTTCATCCCAATCCAAGGAGAATTCTAATAATAGGAGGGGGGGAAGGAGCCACTCTTAGAGAGGTTTTAAAGCATAATACAGTTGAAGAAGCAATTATGGTGGATATTGATTCAGTGGTTGTTGAATTTTCTAAAAAATATCTAGGGATAATACATCAAGAGAGCTTTAATGATAAAAGGGCAAAGGTGATAATAATGGATGGAAAGGATTATGTTGAACAAGCATCAAATGAAAGCTTTGATGTTATAATAATGGATCTCACAGATCCATATGCAGGAGATGTGGCAAAGCCCCTTTATAGCTCAGAGTTTTTTATGAAATTAAAGAGAGTTCTCAAGCGAAATGGAGTTTTAGCCACTCAAGCGGGCAGTAGCTACTTTTATTCAGAGGAATACAACTATGTCTTAAATAACATTAAGAAGGTATTCAAAAATATATCAGAATATTGGTTTTGGCTGCCTAGCTTTGGCCTAAATGTTAACTTCATAGTTGCCTCTGATGAATATAATCTGATGAATGTTGCTAATATGATGGATGAGAGGCTTAATTCAAGGGGTGTAAAAACAAAGTTCATAAAGGGAAGCTTAATGGAAGGTCTTCTAAAAATTGGAGTATTATATCCATAATTATCTCATAATCATCTAAGGATTTTTATTTGATTTTTATCTTCCTTAGCCTTATTATTTTATTTCACAAAGGTCATCGCTTACATTTTCATTATTGATAATAGACATATGCTACATATTGTCCTTTCACCGCTATGAGCTATATTAAATATTTGAAGAGGTTAAAGAATAAACCCGTGAATATATATGTAACTCGTTAGAGAACCCATAGATAATGAAAGGGCCTTGGGTTTTCATCGTTCAAATTTCTGATTTCATTTACAAAATGTTATTACAATTATTGAAGGAATAAAACACCTTACATCCATGAGCTACCGAGGCATTGAAATCTTTTATATAAAGAACTTTGGAAATTGAATTGTTGGAAAAAATTATTGGAAATTACGAATTTATTAAGGGCGAATTTACTAAGGGAATCTGCTAATAAAATAATAAGAATTGAATGTTCTATGGCTGAAAAATTATGTCATCAAGGATTTTTTAATAGAAATATTATCAAAGCAATTTAAAGAATTGTTGAATTATTTTAAGATATAAAATATGATGTTAAAATTTACATAAAATATAGTTGATATTATTTATTTTTATTATTTATTTTTATTATTTATTTCTAGGGCATTATTTTAGCATAATTATGAAAAATTATGAAAATCATCTATATAGAAGCTTCTCAAGGATAAGGGTAAAAATACCAATAGCTGCTAAAATATTTGCGAATACAACTGCAATAGAGCTTATGGTGAAGCCATAGAATAGCCATAGGAGAATTCCAATCAATTGCATTAATAAGAACGGCAAGGAAATTTCCTCAGCAGATTTCATTTTATAGATTTTTAATATTTGTGGAAGGAATGAGGAAGATGTTAGTAAACCTGCTAAAATGCCAATTATCTCAAGGTTCATATTAATTTGCTAATCCATATAATTATTAAACTTTTTTATTTAAGTGACCTCATCATATTGATTATTCCTTCTCTTATCATTGCTACTGCAAGGGCAGCAAGTATGAAAGAGATAATTCTAGCAATAATCAGTGATCCATTTCTACCTAAAATTTTCAGTACCTTATGACTATTAGTTAGCACTATCCAAGCTATTACAACATTAGCTATTATGGATACTACGGTTGGAGCAGCTCCATATCCTCCCTCCATTAGATATATCACCACGGATATACTCCCTGGACCTGCTAGCAAAGGAGTAGCTAATGGAACTACTGCCAATTGTTCTGCCTTGAGCTTCATAGCTTCAACCCTTCCTAAAAGCCCCTCAATGGATACAATTAATAATATCACTCCTCCTGCAACCCTAAAATCATCAAGGCTTATATGAAAGAACCCTAATAGATGCTTTCCTCCAAAGGCAAATATAAATAGCATTAATCCAGCAATAACAACTGAATTTTGAATTGTCTTTCTTCTAACATTTTCCTCCAATCCTTCGGTTAATGTATAGAAAATTGGAACATTTCCAACAGCATCAAATATAAGAAATAGCATTATAAAGGCGGTGAAGTAAAGTTGAAGATATTCGATAATCATTCAAACCCCAAAAGTTGATAAATTTTTCAAATTAATAATAATTTTGCATAATCATTCCCTTGCCCTTCTTCCATTGATTTTTTATTAGCATAATAATTTCTTAAGGGAAGGAAGAGGTTTAAAGAGTTCAAATCATTTGATATAAAGAATGATTGAACTCATGTTTTTTCAGCTTGATTTCAACATTTTTTGACATTCTTATAATTAATTAAATAAACCGTGGAGTATTAAGGGAAAATTTTTATTTAATAATTTTTATTTAATACGCTCATGTTATAATAATATTATTATATCAAGATGATATAATCTTGATAATATAATCTTGATAATATCAAAATGATATTATTGATTTAAAATTCATAACACCATAAGCTCTAAATTTCAATTTATTGAAATAGAGGGGGATGATTGAAAGATCAAGTACGTAATATCCATAGAATATACATGATGATTCCAATTATTATTAATATTGGAGAGGTGGCAAACCAAAATCCATCACTTTTATAAACCCATAGTAAAATCCACGGAATTTGCTCCAATTGTACTGAGGAAAGGGATTTTGCTATAATTGGAACTAGTATAAGGGCTATTCCTAATATTATGAATAATATGCCCAAATTTATGAATAATCTATCCAATGATACCCCTCAATTATTTACGAAAATTTACAATTAAAAAGCTTTGCGATACTTTGCCCGATATTTTGCCACTTGCTCATAGTGATTTACAATAGGCTCATAATAACCTTTAATTTTATATTTCAATGGATCATGAAGTTGATGGCATTCATACCCTTCAAGCTCTGGGATGTATTTCTTTATGTATAAACATTGTGGATCATACTTAGAGGCTTGTATAATTGGGTTGAATATTCTCATGGGCAAGGGATCTACACCAACTGATGCACACCATTGCCAATTCCCCACATTTAATACTTCATCATAATCTATTAAATATTCTTTGAAGAATTCCTCTCCTATCCTCCAATCTATATTTAGATCCTTTACGAAGAAGTTTGCCATTATAAGCCTTATTCTATTGTGAATCCAATTCTCCTGCTTCAATTGTCTCACGCCAGCATCAATTATAGGATAACCAGTCTTAGCCTCTTTAAAAGCAAGAATATATTCCTTTTTATTCTCCCACTTTATATTTCTCATATTAGCCTTAAGCTCTAAATTTTTCATAAAGGGATATCTTATTCTAAGATGATAGTAATATTCTCTCCATGCCATCTGTCTAATGAATTCCTCACTTTCCTTAGCTATACTATAGAGATATCTAATGGAAATAACTCCTAAATTTATAAATGGAGATAACCTTGATGTGCCATCTAAGTAGGGATAATCCTTCAACTCAGCATATCTTTTGAAGTTGAAGCTCTTTATCCTTTTGCTAAGCCATTCACACCATCTATTCTCAATAATCCATCCATGCCTTTTAATAAGCTCCTTCAAGCTAGGTCCATCCAATCTTATGAGCTTTTCCAATGGAAAGTTCACCACCATATTTAAATCTAAATTCCTCTTCCAAATGCTATAGAAGGACTTGAAGTTATAAGAGGGCTTAATGGTTAAGGGATTGGCGAGCACATTATCCACCACTTTGAAGAACTTCAAACCCTTGGATTGGCAGAATTTTTCTATTCTAGCAATTAGCTCATCCTCACTCCAAGACCATGGATGAGATGTATAAATTGCATCAAACTTATGGCTAAGTTCCTCCAAGATATCAATAGTATTTCCATAGAATACATTCACTCTATCGCCCAAGCTCCTCAATATTTCAATTATTAATCTAAATTTCGAACTTTCAGGTTTAGCTTCATCAATAATGAATATAGGAGCTACCACATCAGATTTTGAGAGGGCTTCCATTAATCCTCTATTATCGGAAAACCTCAAATCCCTTCTGAATAGATATAGTGATTTCACACTTACCCCCACTTCAAAGTATTATAATCGTAAAATCCTCTTTCATAAATTTAATTAGTGGATGATGTATTCTCCATGATCATGCGCATAGGGTTTGGAATATTTTGCTCCACAAGCGATAATAAGCTCTCAACAAATCATAAGTTGTCAATTTAAATAGAGAAAATCTAATGAAAACATTCATGAGAAACCTCAATGATTTATATAAACTATTGGAGCTATCGAAGGGGATGAACTTGACAATTTTCAGATTGGGCTCAAACTTCATACCATTTGCATCTCATCCTCAATTCAATGAAGAGTGGTTCAATGATATAGAGGGGGAGCTGAAAAAACACGCCTCGGAAATAATCAAATTTAGCATTAGAATAACCATGCATCCTGGGCAGTATGTAGTATTAAATAGTCCATCATCAAGTGTGCTCAAGAGATCATTGAAGGAGGTGAATTATCACTTTTGGCTTTTAGATGTCCTTGGCTTAAAGGAGAGCGTAGTGGTAATTCACATGGGAGGGAGCTATGGAGACAAAAGAAAGGCTGTAAATCAATTTATGAAAACCATGGATGAAAACCCTTGGCTGACTAGAAGATTAGCCCTTGAGAACGATGAGAGATTTTACACAATAGAGGAGATTATAGAGATTGCTGAATCCTATGGCATTCCAGCGGTATTCGATTATCACCATCATAGATTGAATCCATCTAATTTCAACATAGATCGATTAATTTCAACATGGAAGGGCAGAGTGCCAGAGGTTCATCTCTCCTCTGATCCAAAAGGAGCTCATAGATTTGGAGAGCATGGGAACTACATTGAACTTAAGGACTTTGAGAGCCTAATTTCAATTCTCAATGAAGATCAATTCATTGATATTATATTAGAGGCTAAAATGAAGGAAAAGGCCATAATAAGGCTCATGGAAGATATAAAGGCCAGATCTTTTTAAACAATTGTTTAATTTCCAATGAAAACTTGTGCTCTTGAAAACGCCATTTACGATACTATATCCCCTTCCATTAAAGGAGGAATTATATTCTCACGTCATAAAAATTACAATTTAGCCTAATCTGTGCTCTTTTTAACACAAACCATATTGGCTAAAATTGAGGGTAGGCTTGAATAAATCTTGAATAAATTAAGCCTACAATTTATCGAAGCTTAATTATGAAAAATGCCTCATTTTTATGATTTTAAATGTAAAAAATTCACAACTTTATTGAAGGGATTATTTCTTAATCCAATAATGAATAAAATTTTTCATATATTAAAAATAATAAAATCATGAGGCGAAAAATATGAAAGTGGAATATCCTTTAAATACATCAATTAAACTTATATAAATGCATAAATTAGAACACATATATTAAGGGCTATCCTTGATAAGATTTATAAGTTTTTCATGATAATCTTATAAAAAGTGATTTAAGATTGAGCGTCGTAGAGAGGAACACTGTAGAGAGATTATCCATTATCTCTTTAATAACCATGACGACGATAGGCCTCTTCGAAATATCCATAGGATTTCTATCGGGAAGCATTGGGCTTATTGGAGATGCTGTAGACTCCTTCTCAGATGCCACCATATCCTTGCTCATTTGGATTGGACTTCGTATATCCAAGCGAGGGCCAGATGGAAAATTTCACTTCGGCTATCTAAGGGCTGAAACTCTTTTCTCAATGATGGGTGCCATAATAATTGTGATTATGGGATTGGAAATCATTCGTGAATCCTACAGTAGATTATTCATTGAAAGAGAGCTTATACATGGAGATATTGCAGTTATTACAGCACTTATTGCAATGATGATATCCACCATGATGCTAGTTTATAAGATTAAAATTGGAAGATCCTTTAAATTGCTCTCCATGAAGACAGAAATATTAAATTCAATAACAGATAGCTCATCATCCATATTTGCCTTCATTGGATTAGCTCTAGCTGAATGGCTGGGAATGATTAAATTTGATTCAATTGCAGGAATGATTATAGGCGTTATTGTCATGTTCTCATCCTACAATATAATTAAGGAGGGTTCGCTAATATTGATGGATGCTTGTACATGCCCAGATGTAACAATGAACTTAGAAAACATGGTTAAAAATATCCATGGAGTAAAAGGAGTAAAGGGATTGAGATTGAGAAGGATGGGCTCAAAGATTGCAGGAGATATAACGATAATTGTGGATTCAAAAATTTCCGTAAAGGAGGCAAATAAAATATCAAAGGAAGTGGAAAAAATAGCCGAAGATTTATTCAATATAGAGGATATTTTGGTTAAAATAGAGCCCTCTGATTAAAATCATTTTATTAGTTAACCCTCTTTCCATTCAATAAATTATTTCTCTATAAAAGAGATTATTTCCTTGTAAATGTAAGAAGTAGAGCATGAATGGCTCTTCCTATGTTCTCTCCAATATAACCTCCCTCAAGAACGAAGAACGTTGGCCTCTCTAAGCTTGCAATAATTTCCCCTATTTTACTAAAGCTTTCCTCTCTTAAGCCTAGGGATGCAATATCTCCCATAAATGTATCGAAACCAGCTGATATGGCTATAACCTCAATTCTATTTAAATCAATCATTTTCAATGCTCTATTAAGAGTTTTCAGATAAATAGCTTCACCACACTCTGATGGAAGTGGAAAATTAAGACAATTTCCCTCTGAGTAATATCCTGTGCCTGGATATAGAGGATGTCTATGAATGGAAACATATATCACTTTTTCATTCCCAAAGAATATTTCTTGTGTTCCATTTCCATGATGGCCATCTATATCTAAAATTAAAGTTGTTTTATCAAGCCTCTTAACAGCTATAGCAATATTATTTAAATAGCAAAATCCACGCGTATATGCTCCTAGGGCTACACCCTTTCTTCCAGCATGATGGCCAGGAGGCCTCATGAGGGAAAATCCATTAATCTCAGCAGCTAATATAGCCCCTCCAGCTGAAAGACGAGCATATTCATATATATTCTCATAAGCTGGTGTATCTGAATCCTCAATTAATCCATTCTTAAGCCCTTCAATATATTCTAAATCATGAACTCTTAGAATATCTTCCTCACTAGCAGGATTAGGTTCAATAAACTCATAGCCATGCTCCTTTAAAATTTCATAAGCCCTTTTAACTCTCCTCGGCCCTTCTATATGCCAAAAGCCATAATTAAGGCATTTTTCAGAGAAAATAATCTTAGGCCTCATAATTACATTAGAAGTTTACCTTCTGTTAAATATTTCCTATGAATATTATCAAAAAATATTATCAAATATGAATATTATTAAGTAATATTTTATTGTAAATACTTTCTAAAAAGGATGAAGGCTAAAATAGAGCCAAATATTAAAAGCATGGAAGAGGACATTAGAAGAAGAGGAGGATTTATGGAATATATGAATCCACCTAGAATTCCACCTATAAAGCTCCCAAAATAAAATGATAAATTCATAAATGTTTCCCCCCTCCCCCTCATGGATTGTTTTGTAGTTTCAGCCAATATTGTTCTCTCTATGGAATATGTAATAGCGCCCATAATATTCATTAAAATCATGGAAATCAATATGGAAATTTTCGTTCCAATGAGGAATACTGCTATGGAAATCCCCTCACAAAATAATATGCTAGGATAGAAGGATTTTTTCAAAAATTTAGTTAATGGAAGGACTGCTAAATAGAATAGTGAGGATATTGCTAATACAAACCCCCACTCAGTGAATGAAACAACTTTAGCATATCTAATAGCATAGATTATGGAAAAACTATAAAACATGGAAATAGCGCTTAGTAATATGAATGCCCTAAGTGCAATTATTTTAACTATTAATGGATTCAACTCCCTAAGATTATTTAAAATCTTAATATAAGGCTCAATGAGCATTTTCGCATGAAGGCTCCTCGTCTCAATCAAAGTTTCCAATAGCAATTTCCATCTAATAATTCCAATAATTATCATTAATGCTCCACTCACCATA
Organism: Candidatus Methanomethylicaceae archaeon; assembly: GCA_025057955.1. Classification (GTDB taxonomy): domain Archaea; phylum Thermoproteota; class Methanomethylicia; order Methanomethylicales; family Methanomethylicaceae; genus JANXER01. The sequence continues at coordinate 39,835 of JANXER010000008.1, forward strand.
AAGCATATTCTCAAGCCAACTATTCCATAAGAATCTCTAATAATTCCTCCAAAAATTGGAGTTAGAGAATAAGGCAAATGATCTACAATTAGCACTAATGTAAATATTCGCATAAGCTCATTGCCTCTTGTGGAATCCATTATCATAGCACTAAAGGCTGGAAAATAAAAGAAGGAAAATCCCTCAAGTATTACAGCTAAAATCAACCAACCCATATCATTTGAAATAGCATAAATAATATGAGAAAAACCAAGCATAATAGTTCCAATCCATATGGGCTTCCTTCTACCTATGCTATCTGCAAGAAATCCCCCCAATATAAGAAAGAATATTCCAAAAATGCTTCTCAATGAAGATAAAAATCCCACAGCAATCGCACTATAAGTTATGGAGTATATATATTCTGAAATTAAAGGATATGAAATGCCCATGAAGGAGCTTAGAAGAAGAGAAGTAATTAGCAAAATAGAGATATTGCGATTTAAAAGTTGCATATTAATTACCCTTCTTTAATATAACAATGGATTCATATCTTATAGCACCTGTGCTAGTTTTTTCCAATGGCCTCTTTAAATAGAAGTCTAATTTAAAACCCATAATTTCACTCATTTCAATTATAATTTCATCATTTTTCACTTCAATAATTCTTCCATCAACTCTATAATTATTATTTCCAATAATTATTGCACACTTTCCTCCTCTCTTTAATACTCTAAACATCTCCCTAAGAGCAGAGCGCATATCCTTATGAAACTTATAAACTCTTAAGGCTACATCCCTTCTATGAGTTATTAATTCAAAGATAATCTCCTTCAATATCATAGAAATATCATCCTTTTCTACCTCATAAAGCATATTATAATCATAGATTTTTATATCAGGATGACCTATCATCTTTCTTGCTAAATCATCTAATGAGGCCAATTTTAATAATTCAAGCTGAAATTTATCATTTTCAATATAATTTATTGCTGTTGAATATGGAGGTGAAGTGACAATAGCATCTATTTTTTCATCTTCTATTTGAGCCATATCCCTAGCATCAGCCATTAAGGTTATGGAATTTCCAAGCTTAATCCTCAAAAATTCATTAAGCCTTTTAAATGTATATATTCTTAAAAGTGAGCTTTTTAATCTCTCCTCAAGTATTATATTAAATTCAGCCCTTCTTCTCCTTACAGCATCGCTTATTGCACCACTTAAGTTTAAAAGTAGAAACTCTTTAATCTTCTCATCATTAATTTCATTCAATAACTTCTTTGCTAAAATTATTTTCTTAATGGTTTTTTCATTAAGCGATTTCTTAATAAAATTTGGCATTTCAATTGAGTCAACATCATTTAATTGATGATATCTCATAATAAACTTATTAACTTCTTTCTTCAATTTCTCATAATCTAAAGAAAGTGAAAAGCACTTAACATTAGACATCAATACAGATAGTGGATTAATTTCAACACCAATGCTATTTATTCCCATTAAACAAGCCTCAAGAAGTAATGTTCCTGATCCTGCAAAATTATCCATAACCATTCCATCCTCATATGGATGAACATAATTAAGCAAAGCTCTACACATCTTTGCATGAAACTTCCCCTTGTATGGATGAATATGATGAGTAAGATATAGCGATTCCTCCTCTCTTATGGCGAAATAATCTTGTAATCTTTTTCCAATTTTCATAGTGGCTGAAGAGGGAATTCTATAGAGCTCATTCATGGGAAAATTCATTAAAATTTCAATATTTCTATCAATTTCTCTCTCATTTCTACTTACTTTATTAATATATTCCGACTTCTCAAGAAAATATTGATGTGTAATAAATCTAAATAAGCACCAATCATTTTTCATCCAAAATTGTACATTCTTTCCAATAATTCCCTCAGGAAAAATATTCATTAATAAATTGCTAGGGGACTCTTGAGCTTTAATAATGAGAAATATTTCTCTAGTGTATGCTAATCTTCTCACCAGCTTAGCAATATTTTGAGGATTATTTCCATGGCCATAGAATCCATGAAATTTTCCATAGGGAAGCTCATAAGTGAATATATCTTGAACTCTTAGATCCTCACTCATGAAATTAATAAATGGCTCCTCTTTCATTATATCAAATATATTTCTAACCCTCTTAACCTCTCCAAATAAGGATTTAAGCTCAAGCTCAGCAAAATCCACTTCATGCTCTTCCTTTATGCTATTGAATAGCTTGAAAAAGAAATGGGAATTCACATCCTCTTATAATTAATACTTCTAAAAAAATATTGATGCTAAATATTATACAATGAAAAGCATAAATATTGCTGAGGTAATTCTATCATTTTATGCGCTTTGCTACATGCGAATATAAAGGTGCTACATTTCCTTGTGTAATAAAGGATAATTTTGCAATAAAACTCTCCCATTTTATTAATATATCAACAATGAGGGATTTGTTGCCATTCATTGAAGTGGCTAATGATGAAGTTCTAAGGAAAATTGAAAGTGAGCTTAAGGAAATTAAAATGGAAGTAGATAATGAAATTATATTCAAATTGAGCGATCTTAAATTAAGAGCCCCCATCCTACGTCCCCCAGCTGTATTTTGCTTAGGCTTCAATTATAGAGCCCATGCCCCTGAATTGAAAAGATCAATACCAGAGGAGCCCATTGTATTTATGAAGCCCTCTGTAAGCGTAATTGGCCCAGAGGATTATATAATTTTACCAAAGGCATCTAAAAGAGTGGATTATGAGGTGGAACTTGCAATTGTTATTGGAAGAGGGGGAAGATACATAAGCAAAGAAAGAGCTTATGAAAGTATTTTTGGTTATACAATTTTAAATGATATAACTGCTAGAGATATTCAAGAAAAGGACTTTGCGCTCTCAAGACCATGGTTGAGATCCAAGGGTTTTGACACTTTTGCTCCTATAGGACCATTTATTGTAACAAGGGATGAAATTGGGTATCCAATTGAATTGGAATTGGAACTAAGAGTAAATGGAAACCTAAGACAGAAATCCAACACAAGAGAGATGATCTTCGATGTTAAAACAATAATTGAGTATATTTCCTCCTTTACAACTTTAGAGAGTGGAACAATAATAGCAACTGGAACACCTGAAAAAGTTGGACAGTTAAATGAAGGAGACGTTGTTGAAGCGTATGTGGAAAAAATAGGAGTATTGAGAAATAAGGTGATAAGGGAGAAATGAGAGGAAGAGATATAGCAATAATAGCAGCATTTTCATCCATTTATGCAGTTATAAGCTTAATACCTGGATTTCAAGTGATAGGAGTGCCTGGAACCGATATAAGAATTAGTAGAGCGCTTGAGGCCATTTATGGAGCTATGCTTGGGCCATTTATTGGACCATTAGCAGCATTCATAGGAGCATTAGTGGGAAGATTCTTAGCTGGAGGTGGGTTTGGAATGCTATTTACTCCATTAGCTCTTATTTCATCATTTATAGCTGCATGTATAGCATGGAGAAATGATCGGAAAATTCCCTCAATTATATTTTCAGTGCTTATAATTACATGGTATATATTGGTGGGAAGGGAAATACCTCTATATGCAATTCCACATATATTAGGGCTATTGATTATAATATTATTTGGAAGTAAAATTTACGAATTATTAAATTCAAGGGATAAGGGAAGGCTATTCTTAGGGCTTTTATTATTAAGCTATCCTTCAACCATGGCTGGACATATGATGGGAAATATAATATTCTTCATATTCATCAATCCCTCTCCTACGCTATTTCTCACTACTCTTCCTCTCACTATTATTGAGAGGAGCATAATTACTTTAATTTCAGCCTCTCTTGGAGTTCCAATATTAACTATTGCTAAGAGGATTTTTCCAATTCAGCAATAAGCTCATTCAAGGACATTATCTTAGCATTATAGGCAAATTCCAAATATTTCAATCCTTTTTCTTGATCCTCCTCTGTAAGCGCTTCCACACAATCCCTCACCACAATTATTCCATAACCCCTGAAAAATGCATCTGCAGCAGTATGTTGAATACAAATATTTGTAAGAACACCAGTTAAAATTACAGTATCTACTTTCAAACCTCTCAATAATGTATCCAATTCAGTCTCATGAAAAGCACTATAAGTATGCTTTTCTACTATAAAGTCCCTTTCCTCTGGCTTTAATTCAGAAATTACTTCCGCCCCCTCAGTTCCTTTTATTGCATGTAAACCCCAACGATTTACAACTTCAAAATCAATTTCATAATGAGCATCATTACAATATATTATTGGAATTCCAATTCTTCTAGCTATATTAAGTAATCTTTGAATATTTGGAATAATTCTTCTCACTCTTTCAAACTTTCCATAAATAAAATCCTTTAGCATATCAATTACAAGTATGGAGGGATGCATATGAGTCATAATATGAGTCATAATAATAACTAGATTTAAATATTTTTAAATTTTAGTTAAATTTTATGAAGGAAAAAGTGGCAATTTCTTTTACAATTATTCTTGTTCTAATATATGCTTTTCAAAATAATTATCCAAGCTTCATGTATTATTTTTCCAATATATTTCCAATAATTATTAGTGGAATGGTTTTTTCCATATCACTCCTATCATTAAAAAAATATTATAGTAGCTTTGGCTCAATATTTTCAAAAATATGGACAGCTATATCAATAGGACTTGGGCTTTGGTTCCTTGGAGAGCTCACTTGGGGGATTTATACAATAATATTTAGTTGGGAGGTGCCTTATCCATCAATAGCAGATTTATTCTGGATTTCCGGCTATATACCTATGATATTAGGCTTTCTTCTCTATGCTGAAACTTTTGCAAAAATCCTCCCTAAAACCAGAAGGATTGGAATTTTAACAATGGCTTCAATATATATTATTTCCATAATCTCCACACTCATGCCAATTCTCAAAAATAATTTACTTGAGCTAATACTGAGCTTAATATATCCAATACTTGATGTATTCTTAATATATAGCACAATGTTAGGAATTGCAATATTCTTCAAAGGTAAAATATGGAAATCCTGGATAATGTTATGCTTAGGATTCATATGCTATGCCATGGCTGATATATTATTCAGCTATACTATAGCTCTAGGAATTTATCGTCCAGGAAATCCTCTTGAGCTATTCTTTCATATAGGGTATATTCTTTTAATATTAGCTATTCTTGAACATAAAAAGGAGCTTTGAGGTGAAAATATGAGAGTGGGCTTTAAGGAATTATTTTTAAATACCAAGAGGAGAAGGGAAATAATTGATATAACTGAGGAGGTTCAAAAAGCTATAACTGAAAATGATATAGAGAATGGAATTTGTTTAATATATTCTACACATTCTACAACTGCAATAATAATAAATGAGGAGGAGAGTGGGCTTATGGAAGATATTTTGAGAAAAATAGATGAAGATTATCCAAAGAATGGAATATGGCTTCATAATAGAATTGATGATAATGCAGATGCACATTTAGCAGGAGCATTTATTGGACCATCAATAGCCATTCCAGTAAAGGATGGAAGGCTCTGTTTAGGAACATGGCAAAATATATTCTTTTTAGAACTTGATGGTCCAAGAATAGGAAGAAGGGTAATCATAGAAGTATTGGGTATATGAGATTTATTTACTTCATATGTCATTATTGATGTCATTATCTGAAAAAGCAATATTGAAATTCAGCAAAATATTTTTAAAGTATTCTCAAAACTTTTATACCATTATATTTTAGAATGGTGAATGCTATTGGAGGATCAATAATGAAAATTAACGGCATTATAAAATGCTTAATATCCTTTGATTTCGCAGTATTGACTGGTAGTGGTTTAATCACCCCTATTTTTGCAATTTTCATTACAAATAGAATTATAGGTGGTACTGCAATTGTTGTTGGCTTTGCCTCAACAATTTATTTAGCCTTTTTCTCTATCACAAGGCTTGCTTCAGCTTATATAGTTGATAGAAGCTTGAGTGAAAGGAATAAAATCCTTCTCTCAATATTAGGCACAATTTTAGTGGGACTCTCCTATCTTCTCTATATAATGGCAAGATTTCCATGGCATATCTATTCACTTCAAGCATTAAATGGCATAGGAACTGCTCTTCGCTATTCTCCTTTTATGAGTCTATTCACTCGTTATATAGATAAAGGTCAAGAGTCCCTTGAATGGGGCATGGCAGCAGTATCAACAAGTATGGGTCAAGCATTAACTGCTGCAATAAGTGGAATATTAATTGAAGAATATGGATTCAATATTGTATTCTCAATGGCAGGCATTATCATTATTATGAGTTCCTTCATTCCAATCACAATATATGGAAGGCTTTTTAAATAATTTATAAATAATTTATAAATAATTTTGTAAATAATCATAAATTGTTCTTAATAATTTCACCTATTAATTTAAAATCCTCCACTAAATATTTTCTTATGCTTGGATTATAGAGGGCGGCTGCTGGATGATATGTAAAAATTGCAAAAATTCTCAACCCTTGATAATCTATTGAGAACAATCTACCCCTTATTTTCGCTATGCTATTCGGTATTTTAATTCCACTTTTTTTCAATATATAATTTGTAGAATATCTTCCAAGACATACAATAACTTTTGGCTTTATTATTAATATCTGTCGATCAAGATATTCTGCACAAGCAGCTATTTCATCAAATAGAGGAGCTCTATTGTTTGGTGGTCTACACTTCACAATATTTGTTATAAAGAGCTCCTCTCTATTTAATCCCATTAATAATTGATTCAATAATCTTCCTGCTGCTCCAACAAATGGCTTACCTTCAATATCCTCATAATACCCAGGAGCTTCACCAATAAACATAATTTTAGCATTTGGATTTCCATCCCCTGGAACAGGATTTAATCTCATGGTCCATAATCTACATTTTCTACATTCAGCAATCTCCTTTGCTATAGCTTGAAGCGCCTCTATTTTCAAAATAATCCCATTCTTCAATCTTTCTTCAATGCTATAGCTTCAATCATTAAATCAGCATCCCTTGGAAGAGATGAAACACCAATAATAGCTCTTGCTGGCTTATGATTTTTAAGGTATTCACCATATATTTCATTAAATTCATTGAATTTATTCATATCCTTTAAATAAATGGTCATTTTAAATATTGTATTAATATCACCACCAGCAGCTCGAATTATTTCAATAACATTGTTTAATACTTGCTTAACTGAATCCTTAAATGAGCCTCTAATAATGCTATTTGTATTTGGATCAATTGGTATTTGTCCTGATACAAATATCAATTTATCAATGATTACAGCTTGTGAGTATGGACCAATGGGTTTAGGGGCTTTATCAGTATAAACATAATTCATAATATAATCTTAGAATTTCTCCTTTAAGAATTTCTCCTTTAAAGATTTTGCTCTACAATATTCTCTTAATATTGAATGACAAAGATAACATTTTGGCTTATAGGTTTTACATATTGAGCTTCCAAATAAATATGTAAGAGTTTGAATCCATCCTCCAAAGCTTGGAAAAAGCTCACTTATAGCCTCTCTTAAGCATGGTCCATATTTATTAATACATTCCTCACACCAATATTTTAAACATAGAGCCTTCTTTGGCAATCTAACATCACAATCTATCCATCCAAGCCTTTTAGATATTTTATATAAATGAATATCACATGGAACTATCCAAGGGGATTTTGTAGTAAATAGAAGAGTGGCATCAGCAACCTTTGGTCCAACCCCCCAACAGAGCATAAGCATTCTTCTAAGCTCATTCACATCATTGCTTTTATTAGATAGCTTTAAATAATCTCTCATTGTTTTAATTAAATCCATCAATTGATAGCTCCCTTTAATTTCACTTAATTTAGCTATTACTTCAATATTACATTTCCATTTTTCCCAAAGATCCTTCATCCATCTACGAACCATTTCATAATTAGCTCTTTTTGAGAGAACACTAGCAATGAAAATACAATTGAAATCATGAGGAGCTATTGAAATTCTAACGCCAGGAAATATTTCTGAAAGAGCTTTAATTTGCTCCTTCAATGAGCCACTAAGCTTTGAAATTCTTGAGGATGGCTTATCATCCCATAATCCAGATTCATAGAGGATAATTTCATGATCAATTTCACAACTCATAAATACCTTAAGATAATCATTTACTTGCTTTAAGAATATGGCTCTAGCATTTAAACCAATATGCTTAATCCAATAATATTTTTCCTCTCTTTTATAAAGGGATGAAACAAACGATGGTTTAAGTGTGAAATCAATATTATACTCTCCATTAATTTTAAATTTTACAACTTTCATAGCTATTGATAATAATGCCCTTTGATGCATTAAAGCTTTCACATATTATGGAGAAAATTGTTGTTAAAGGAATTCATAGAAAATACTATAGAGTTAGAGGAGGAAGATGGTATGGAGGTATTGCAACTGCAGATTGTTGTGGATGTAATTTAAGGTGTATTTTCTGTTGGAGTAAAACCAAGCTTATGGGAAGCTTCTATTCTCCAAGCCAAATTTATAATGCGCTTAAAAATTGTGCTCTTAGAAGAGGCTATAATCAAATTAGAATAAGTGGAAATGAACCAACCATAGGAAAGGAACATTTATTGAGGATTTTAGAGCTTATTGAAGTGGATGGACTCTTTAATTTCATTTTAGAAACCAATGGTATACTCATTGGAAATGATAAAAATTATGCCAAGGATCTTTCAAAGTTCAATAGAGTACATGTGAGAGTATCAATTAAAGGCACAAATAATAGAGAATTTTCACTATTAACTGGTGCTCTTCCTGAACAATTTCATCTTCAACTTCAAGCTCTAAGGAACCTCTTAGATTATGGAGTTTCATGTCATCCAGCAATAATGCTATCCTTTAGCAATAGAGAGGAAATAAATGAAATATATCGAAAAATTTTAGAAATTGATTCAAAGCTGGAAATAGAAGAGGAATATGTCTTTATGTACCCTCATGTTATTGAAGGGCTTAAAAAGCATGGAATTTCACCAAAGCTCTCGTATGATCCAAATAATATTCCAAGGGATTTAATATAAAGGGCTAATAATTCACATATTTTAAAAGCAATAATAAATCAAGAAAATTTAGCTTAAAATTCTCTTCTTAAAATTCTCTTAAAAATAATTATTTATTATTAATTCTAAATAATTTTATTTTTTTAATATTGCATTTTTCGCCCTTTCATATGTATTTTCTGCAATTTTAGGAGATCCCTTCATTTCAACCACTTTAAGATCAAATATTTCAGCAAATTTTCTAACATTTCTCTCAAATTCCTCATCATTTGCTAAACCATTATCCAATTTAACTAAGTATTCATATCCAATATATTTGAAAATAAACTTATGCCTTGATAGATCATCGGGGTTTGGTGTAATTCTAGATTTTTTAAGCAATTCCTTCCAATTAGCAGCCCACATGGGAGTTAGGAAAAATGCACCCTTTCCACTGAAGCTCTTCAAAGCCTTAAAATAAGCCTCTCTTCCACCAAGAGTTGCTCCAATACAATCATCAACAATTTCTCCACTATCATCCTTCAGTATAAAAAGTGGACATAATTGACTCAAATCCCTCTCCACATACATTAAACTACTTCCACAGAGGCCATAGAATAAAAGAATTCCATCGGAAAACCTTGAAAACTCTCTAACTTTTTCATAAACAGCCTCCTTAAGCACCTTGGGATCATTATGAAGAGCAAGCTCAAGAATATCCACAACAACGAAATAATTTCCACTCTTCGATATATCCCCCTCAGAGGATATCACCTTTGCACTCTTCAATTTCTTAATCAATCCAATTGAATATGGACTTTCCATGATATAAATGCGCTCTATATCTTCATCTCGAGAAAGGATGTATGCAATCTCATCCTCAAACATTCCACATCCAATGATCGATAGCAAGGCCATTTATAACACCGTTAAGAAGTATCAAGAGTGATTTCCTCAATATAAAATATTTGTTAATTATTTCCTTCCATTCTTATATCATTCTTATATCATTTTTGTACTTTTTTGTATCATCCTTGTGAAAACTCCTAACCATAATCTAATAACATCAAAAATAAAAGGCCAAAAAACAATAAAAGATTATTAGAGCGTGATTAATAGTAATGTCAAGCATCAACACTCTTCTCATAAGATTTGCCACAGAAAAACCAATTTCCTTTCAAAGCTTCTCAGGATTTGCTTCTTGTGGCGTCTTCTATAATTTGATAAAAAGCATTGATGAAAGTTTGGCAGAAGATCTTCACTCCTCCAAGAGGTTAGCTCCTTGGTCTGCATCACCAATATTTCTTGAGTATCCCCCTCCCCCTAGAATAATCTATCGAAACCTTCCAGCACCATCTATTGCCAGCATTTCCTTCACTATAATGGAAGATAAGCTTAATAACATCATCAAGGAGATTTTAATAAGACCTAATTTCAGCATAGATTTAGTTGATGTAAAGCCGAGAATTTTAAATATTGGCGTAGAAACATATGACTTCTCTAAAATAGCATCAAGTGCTGAGCCCCTTCCAATGAAGTTCTCCATAAAATTTCTTACACCCACAGTTTTCAGAAGATCAATTTATGATTGTTGTCCATATTGTCCATATTATATGGATTATCTACGTACTTTAAAAGAGGGTAGAAAATTAGAGAGACCATGTAAATATGCTAAATCCTGTAGAGGAACAATTCTCCCCCTTCCATTGCCTTCGCTTATGTTTAAGAATATGGCTAGAATATGGGCTGCATTTTCAGATGAAAAATTAGATGTATGGGAGGCTGCACGTTGGGCTGAAGAGGCCATAGTGATTGCAGGATTTCCAAAAGGCATAAGGACTGTAAGAGTTTATGAGCATCCAACCACAAATAAATGGATTGTTGGATTTACTGGGGAAGTTAGATTTTCCATAAGAGAAGATTTTTACAAGGATAAATATGCTAAAATAGCATCTGCACTAATAAAGATGGCAGAGAAGACTAATGTAGGTGTAAGAAGAACTGCGGGATTGGGGATGATTAAGTATAAAGAATCTAATGCAAAAAAGGACGTTTCTACATAGGAAAGGGAGGATTAGATTTTTCAAGAGGATTAATTATATTATTAATTTAATATTCCTTCAATTATGAGAATTTTCATATACAAAGTAGATCCTTCAGAGTTGGCAAATAGAATATCTTCATGAAGGTAAGCTAATAATAAAATGAGTTTATAAAGGGATTTTTCAAATGAATAAAATCATAAAAGAAAAGTTGTTAAATGTTTAATTTACAAAATTATTGCTGAAGAATGGAATTAAAGGTTTTAAGAAATTGTGAAATTTACTACCACACCTCCTCAAGGATAGAATCCTACAAACTTATTAGTATAAACTTATTAGTATTTATTCATCAAAGACTTTTCTTATTTCGATGATGTCTAAATTTTATGGTTTACCAAAAGTTGTTATAAATTTATTAGATAATAATGGAAAAAATGAGAATGATATTTTGGTTTCAAATGAGGCAAGGTGTATTCAATAGGAGTCGTTCAAAGGATTTGAAAAAGAAAATTAACAATCTCAGGTGTATTGCTGAGATAATATTATAGCTAGATGAAATTTTGTCTCTATTGATTGAACTGTTCTTCCACAGTCAAATTTCTATAAATTTTTCAATATAAGTAGAAAAAATCTTTTTACGAATATAAAAGTGAGGTGCACTTATAATGATTAATTTTATCAATTAGCTGTGGACTAGGACATAATTGATGTCTTCTTTTATTTCTCTCTTCTTGAGATTCCCGCTTGAAGTTGCTATTTGCACAAATGTGCCGTTCTTTCAATTCTCTTTTCTTGAGATTCATTTCTTTTTCGTTAATTTATATTGAGGTGAAATAATGACTTTCAATTCTCTTTTCTTGAGATTCCACAAATATGAGCGCATTAATACGATGGTCAGCGCCGAATGCTTTCAATTCTCTTTTCTTGAGATTCACACAATAGAAAACGAAACAAAAAGCGTATATGAGTACTTCTTTCAATTCTCTTTTCTTGAGATTCGGGAATAGCCAATTTAAGAATTCATGTGTACGAATCTTTCAATTCTCTTTTCTTGAGATTCTTCCCAATGGAAGCCCGCATTCGGTTATCGATGGGAAGACTTTCAATTCTCTTTTCTTGAGATTCATCCTTAAAAAATGAAGGATCTTTTGCAAAATCTTTGCTCTTTCAATTCTCTTTTCTTGAGATTCTTCCGCGGATAAAAGGACCGATCCGCTCAAGCCTGATCGAGAATCTCAAGAAAAGAGAATTGAAAGCACATTTCCACGCTTCTCTTCAATTTTTATGTTCTTAAGAATCTCAAGAAAAGAGAATTGAAAGTTTTCAGTTAAGTGAAAGGTAGCATCAAGTACCCATGCTCTTGAATCTCAAGAAAAGAGAATTGAAAGTGTCTAATTCTGATATTTATGTTGTGCTAATTT
>JANXER010000009.1 GCA_025057955.1 Candidatus Methanomethylicaceae archaeon
AAATAAGATTCTTTTTATAATTCGTAAATGATGGTAGAAGGAATATGTATTAAAGTGGATAGAAAAAGAGGTGAAGAAGTAAGAAGAATCCTCACTGATAGAAATCTCATAGATAATTCCAGGAAGATTATCTCAAAAGATGAATACATATTTATTCCAATTTTAAGAGAATTGAGTAAAGAAGAACTTGAACTTATAAATCCTGTGGAAGTAGTATTAATGGAATTACCTACATCAAAGAAAAGATATAGAAGTTTAATTGAGGCTTTGAATGGAGTACTTCAACCTCATCTATTAGCAATGCTTCCAAAATCCTTTGATATAGTTGGAGATATTGCCATTATAGAGGATCTGGAACCAGATCTCCTTCCTTATAAGGAAAAAATAGCTGAGGCATTGATGAAAGTACATTCGAATATTAAAACCGTCTTACTAAAAACAGGAAAGGTTGATGGAATATTTAGAATTCCTAAGTATGAATTCATAGGAGGAATAGAAAATTATGAGACTATTCATAGAGAATATGGAATTAGATTAAAGGTAAACTTATTCAAAGCATATTACTCCCCTCGACTAGCTACGGAGCACTTCAGAGTGGCTTCACAAACAAAAGATGGAGAGATAGTAGTAGACATGTTTGCTGGCATAGGACCTTTCTCCATAATGATAGCCAATATGGTTAAAGCCAAGGTGTATGCCATAGATATAAATCCAAGCGCCATTGAGCTTCTGAAGGAAAACATAAGGATGAATAAGCTAAAGGGAGAAGTTATCCCACTTTATGGCGATGCTAGGAGCTTTTCTAAAATTCTAAATGGAATGGCTGATAGAGTTATTATGAATTTGCCAGGAGAGGCCATAGCTTATTTGGATTGTGCAATTAATTTCTTAAAAAAAGATGGAGGAATTATTCACTTCTATAGTTTTTTAAAGGAAAATGAAAAAGAATCAATAGAAAAAATATTATCCTCCAAGCTGAATTCGTTAGTAGATTATTATAGGATTATAAATATTAGAGAGGTAAAGCAAGTAGCTCCAAGGGAGTGGCAATTAGCAATAGATTTTTTTGCTAAAGCAAAATCATTCTCATCTAATCAATAAAATTAATTTATAAATATATTTTTATTCTATAATTAATGTAAATCTAACTTTAGTATTTTTATTCTTTAAAACTTCAACTAATAATCTATTCAATTCTATAGCTGCTTTATTTGCACCTATCATTAAAGTTCTTTTGCATATAAAGTTGGTTTTTCTAATAATCATATCATGCTCACTTTCAAAAGATAATTTAGGATGTCCCTTTCCCCATACTTCTTCAGAAATTCCTCCTGCCTCAATTATCAATCCTATTCTAGCTTTTTCATCCTTAGCTCTTTCCTTAAATTCCTCTGGAAGATCTTTTAAAGCTAATTCAGATCGTGTAGCAATTATACAATCTCCCTTAGGGCTTTTAATATCATGCTTGGTTATTTCCATGGTTGTTCTATGAAGTGCACTTATGAGTGGATCACCCCAAGCATAGAATACAATTTTGAACATAATATTTTTAATTATATGCATGAAAATAAAAATTGTGAGAAAATCTTTTAACGAGAAAAGAGAGGAGCTAATAAAATATCTTATAGATAGAGGTATTTTAAATAAGCCAGAGGTAATAAGGGCCATGCTTAAGGTTCCAAGAGAGATGTTTGTCCCTGAGAGTTTCTTAGATCATGCTTATGATGATACTCCATTACCAACACTTAAAGGTCAAACCATATCCGCTCCACATATGGTAGCAATGATGTGTGAGCTCCTGGATTTGAAAATAGGTTATAAGGTTTTAGAGGTTGGAGCTGGGAGTGGATATCATGCTGCAGTATGTGCTGAAATAGTAGCTCCAAGTGATGAGTCAAGGGAAAAATGGGGGCATGTTTATACAATAGAGTTTTTTGAAGAACTTGTAGAGTTTGCAAGAAACAACCTAAAGAAGAGTGGTTATGATAATAGAGTAACCGTGATAAAGGGGGATGGAACCTTAGGATATCCTAATGCAGCTCCATATGATAGAATTTTGGTTACTGCAGCAGCTCCAAATGTTCCACCACCTTTAAAAGAACAACTTAAGGATGGAGGGAAAATAGTAATTCCAATTGGAGAGGCATATTCTATTCAAGAGTTATTATTAATTGAAAAAATAGGAGATAAGTTCAAGGAAATTAGATGTGGTGGTTGCATATTTGTTCCACTTTATGGAAAATATGGATGGCAAAAATTAGAACCATTTATCTAAGCTTGAGCTCTTAATTTTCTTCAGCTTTGCTAGAGCAGATTCTATTCTCTCAAGGGAAAAATCATGTTCATCACATAGTAATCGTTTAATTTTTTCCTCATTTATTTCGCTCCATGATAACTTATAATCATAGGAAACTTTTGGATTTATGAAAATTTCTCTTATAGCATCTACATCTATTGAGAAATCGCTAGAAATCGCTCCACTATTTATAGCAGCCTTAAGTGAAGAATAGGTCTTTATTATTTTTAGGGCTCGCTTTGGACCAATTCCTTTGAATCCATTAGGATTGAAGTCAGTGCCTAGTAATATTGCTATATCTATTAACTGCTCCCTTGTTAGGCCAAGCTCCTTCAGAACCTTATCCAAGAATATTATTTCAGGTTCTATTTCTACATAGACTGGTTTATTAGGGAGCTTTCTTCTTCCGGATATAGTGAGGTTTCTTATAAGCCTTGGAGCACCAAAAAGTATAGAGTCATAATCTTGGCTCACTGTGGCCCATGCATCACCCCTTAAGGTCATAGCTGCTGCTTGAGCTTCTCCTTCTGATGGTGCTTGAATCCAAGGCACACCAAGTGCTTCAAGTAATTTCTTCGCATCCTCAACCATTTCACTAGTAAGCTTGGCTGTGGCTTGAGCTGCTTTTCTAGCAGCCTCTAAATCACCACGTTCTATAGCTTCTCTATACTCTTCCTCAGCCTTCTCCTTAATTTCCATTCTCCTCTCTATTTCCTTCATTTTTAGCTCAGGAGGTTTTCCATCAAGTATATATACTGGTTTTAATCCCATTTCTAAAAAATTGACTGTTCTATAGAATAGCCCACTCAAATGGCTGGTTATTCTTCCTCTCGAATCCATAAGAGGTGTGCCATCTGGTTGTCTTATTATGGATAGAAATTGATATAGAGCATTATATGCATCAATAGCTAGAACCTTTCCTTTCAAAGATTCCAAAGTTATTTTTGTAGGAGTTATTAAGTCTCTAAGATTTACGCCCATATCTAAGATTCCTTTCGCTTAATCATAGTTATTAATTTTCCCTTTTTTAAAGAGGATACACTTATCTTTCCTGAAAGCTCCATCTTCATTAAAATTTTATTCAAAGTAGGAAGAGATATCTCCTTAACCATGCTCTTAAGCATTTCCAGCAATTCATCTTCCTTCAAGCTACCATCTTTTCTTCTTAATAAATCAAGTATTATTAAGTCTAAAGGTTCTGATCTCCAAATGGATTCCTCTTCAGCCATTGAAAATCACTTCATATGAAGTTTATTAGATGAAGTTTATTAGAGGCTGCTTTCCAGATACTAATCGTTTGCTTCGCTCCTCCCAAGCTTTATAATATTTTATCATATCATCATTTATGGAAGGCTTCACTTTATTCATAGCTCTCTCAAAGTGACGCATATAAACCTCCATAGCCTCTGGATTCTCCCTTAGGGCCATTAGACCTGCTTCTCTGCATATTGCTTCAATGTCCGATCCAGCATATCCTTTCGTTATATTGGCAAGTTTTTCAAGATCAACATCCTTTGCCAATGGCATATTTCTGGTATGAATTTTAAATATTTGTAATCTCGTTTGAGTATCTGGCTCAGGAACATAAACTAGTCTATCGAATCTTCCAGGTCTTAGAAGAGCTGGATCTATCATATCTGGTCTATTTGTTGCACCTATTACTACAACATTCTCTAAATCCATAATTCCATCCATCTCTGTTAGAAGTTGACTTATTACTCTCTCAGTAACCATGGAGTCGCCACCTCCAGCCCATCTTATTGGAGCTATGGAATCTATTTCATCAAAGAAGATTATTGATGGAGCTGCCATTCTAGCTCTTCTGAAAACTTCCCTTATGGCTTTTTCAGATTCTCCAACCCATTTACTGAATATTTCAGGACCCTTTACTGTTATGAAGTTTGCTTCACTTTCATTAGCAACTGCCTTGGCTAGTAGTGTTTTTCCACAGCCAGGAGGACCATAGAGAAGAATCCCCTTGGGAGGTTTTATGCCCAGTCTTTTGAATTTCTCAGGATATCTAAGCGGCCATTCTACACATTCCTTCAACTCTTGTTTAACTTCTTCAAGTCCTCCTATATCTTCCCATTTAACCGTTGGTATTTCCACATATATTTCTCTAAGCTCTGTAGGAGTAATTTCCTTGTAAGCTGCTTCAAAGTCCTCCATTCTAACTTCAAGCTTTTCTAAAAGCTCAGGGGGTATTTTATCTTGATGTATATCAATTTCCGGAAGGTATCTTCTAAGGGCCTTCATAGCAGCCTCTCTACATAAAGCAGCTATATCAGCTCCAACAAAACCATGAGTTATATTAGCTATTTTCTTTAGATCAACATCCTTTGCCAATGGCATATTTCTGGTATGAATTTGAAGAATTTCAAGCCTCTCATTAGCAGAGGGTACACCAATTTCTATCTCTCTATCAAACCTTCCAGGTCTTCTCAAAGCGGGATCCAATGCATTTGGTCTATTAGTAGCTCCTATTACAATAACATCTCCTCTAGCCTCTAAACCATCCATTAATGCTAGAAGTTGAGCTACAACCCTTTTCTCAACCTCTCCAGTAACCTCCTCTCTCTTTGGAGCTATAGCATCAATTTCATCTATAAATATAATGGCTGGAGCATGTTGCTTAGCTTCCTCAAAATGCTCTCTAAGCTTTTGCTCAGATTCTCCATAGAATTTACTCATAATTTCAGGTCCATTTATGGCTATGAAATAGGCATCGGTTTCATTAGCAACTGCCTTGGCTAGTAGTGTTTTTCCACAGCCAGGAGGACCATAGAGAAGAACTCCCTTTGGTGGATCTATTCCAAGCCTCTTGAAGAGTTCAGGATGTCTAAGCGGAAGCTCAACCATTTCTCTTATCTTTCTTATGGCTTCCTTAAGACCTCCTATATCTTCATAAGTAACCCTTGGGACTCTTGAAATCTCAGTAGGCTTTTCAAGTATAGTCAAGCTTGTATCATCAGTTACAAGAACAATACCAGGAGGCTTTGTAGAAACAACAATGAAAGGAATAGCTTGACCAAGAACAGGTATTAATACTTGATCTCCTTCCACAAGTGGAGTATCGGCCAATCTTCTCTTCACAAAATTAATGAATCCAGGATCAACAGTTATGGTAAAAGATACTGGTGCTAGCTTAACCATATTTGCAGGCTTTACCTCTGCTTTTCTAACTATTACCTTTTCTCCTATTCCTATATTGGCATTTTTTCTAATTAATCCATCCATTCTTATTATGTCCATTCCTTGATCCTCAGTATAAGCTGGCCAAACTATGGCTGCAGTTTTTCTTTTACCCTCTATTTCAACAATATCACCAACATTTACTCCTAAAGTTTTCATGGCATTAGCATCTATTCTAACTTTTCCTCTACCAACATCCCTTTGCTTGGATTCCGCTACTCTAAGCACAAGCTCTCGCTTCTCCGGCTGTTCTCTTTCCAAACTATTTACCTCCATAGAATTCCAAAAGTTTATCAATAATTAATAAAGAGATTATGAAAATAAAAATTACTATCATCCCGGTAATGTTTGAACAATCTCCACGTCTACTTGCCCAACTCCCTTGACCTTGCTAAAAGCCTCTTCTAGAGGTTGTGTACCCCCTTCAAAGAAGGGCGGCATTACAATGAAAACTCTAAGTACTTTTATTCCAAAAGCAAGCTCTTCCTCAGTTATTTTATGAATATAGAGATTCTCATTTCCCTTTGGGATTGCTTCTCTAATTCCTCTCTTAAGAGATTCTAAATCCACTTGATCATCCTCTGGTAGTATTCTAAATATTGCTAGAACATTATTTGGCAAATTAATCACCTCAAGGTCCCATAAATCCACACTTAGGACATTTATAAGGATTTACTAATTCCCTACACTTTTCACATCTCCAAAAGCTTATTTCTCCACAATTAGGACAGGGCATTTTTACGCCTTTCTCCCCAGGTATTATTGGTCTATTACAAGATATGCATATGGGTAATTCTATAGCTCCCATTTCTTTCACCAAGTTTTATGCTTAAAGGAATTTCTCCAATATATAAGCTTTTAATGATCTCAAAAATGGAACTAGTGTAGATATTGCAACTTTGGAAGTAGCAACTCTAAGAATGGCAGATCCTTGAAAATCCATATCATAGGAGGTTAGCTCTTCAAATAGGCCAGAATTATTAATTTCCTCCAATACTCTCTCCAGCTCCTTATAATTCATATTCCTAAAAATTCTAGCAGCTAGTAGCATTCTTCTAAATTCCTTTAAATAAATTCTTTTCCACTCTCTATCAAAATCAGATAGTTTTCCCAGCGCAGCCATTTTTCCAGCCATTTTCGCAATAAGACAACCAAAGACTATACCCCCTCCAGTCGTAGGTTTAGTAAAACCACCAGCATCTCCAATTGAAACTACTTTTTCTTTGAAAGCCTTATTTACAGGTCCTCCTATTACAACCTTTCCCCAAAGTGTTCTCAAGATCTTGGCTTTAAATCTCTTCTCTATAAAATTCATGAGAAGCCTCTTTGGATTTTCCTCAGAAGCAAGTCCCACTCTAACATGGTCATATCTAGGAACAAGCCAAGCAAAAAACCCAGGAGCTATACTTCCAGTATATATTTCAACAGCATCCCTCTCAAAATCGCTTAGTTCTAAATCAAACTGAATTGCAGGTAAGGATTTTGGAATTTCTAATCCAAATCTCCTACAAATCCTTGCTTTAACACCTTCGGCATTTATCATTATATCATATTTGAGGGAGGGATTATATGGAGTATTAGTAATTATTTTCACACCAGCTCTTTCAGCCATTTCCATAAGCTTCAAATCCAGTTTCCCTCTATCCACCACTACAGCCTTATATTCCCTAAGGGATATTTCATATTCTCTACCCATTGGAGAGAATATTCTAACCTTTCTTATCCTATTTATAACCACATCTTCATAATTAGGTAAAATATTTCTTAAGCCACTTATACTAATTAAGCCTGCACAATGATCGGGTTTACCTATTTCACGATCTTCCTCAATTAAAGTTACTTTTGCACCAATGAGGGCTGCTTCTCTAGCAGCAGTTAAGCCAGAGGGCCCTCCACCTACAACCAATATCTCCATTAATCATCCAAAATAAATTTCTACTAGCATTACTTTAAAACCTTATTATGAAATATAAGCAAGTTGTCATAGTGAGAAATGATATCAAAATGGGTAAGGGAAAGATAGCAGCTCAAGTTGCTCATGCAGCTCTAGCTTCATATATGGAGGCCATTAAAAGAAGGCCGAATTGGGTGGAAGAATGGTTAATGGAGGGACAAAGAAAGATTATACTTAAAATAAATTCTCTAGAAGAATTGTTAGAAATAAAGAAGAGAGTTGAAAAAGAGGGATTTCCAAATTCATTAATAACAGATGCTGGTCTTACTGAGCTAGAACCTGGAACTATAACTTGTTTAGGAATAGGGCCTGCTCCTTCAGAGGAATTGGATAAAATTATTGGACATCTTAAATTATTGTGATATTTTAAATTATTGTGGTACTTATGAGGCCAATTCCTACAAAATCCTTAATGGAATCCTCTTTTGGAATGTTCTATTATTCAACTCCCAATGAAGGAATAGGAGGTAAAATAAGAACTTCTCCTGAAGATTTCATTGTTGAGGAAATTACTCCAGAGGGAATTATTGTAAATGAAGATCTAAAAGCATTAGATAGAGGGCATGGTAAAGTAACCCTTGCAGTACTGAAAAAAATTTCCAAACCATTACTTCCCATTATATCTATGCTCGAGAAAAAACTGGGTGGGAGAATACGCTTCGCTGGAATAAAGGATAGAAGAGCAGTAACATATCAATTAGTTTCAATCAATAGGCCATTTGAGGGAAGATTGAAGATTGGTAGCATAGAGCTATGGAGCGTTGGAAGATCTATGTGGGAAATCTATCCTGGTGAGCTCAGTGGAAATAGATTTACTATTACAATTAGAAATCTTGAAAATTTTCCTGAAGAATTAAGCATAAAATGGTTTCCAAATTATTTTGGTCATCAAAGATTTGGAATTTCTCGCCCAAACACTCATAAAATAGGAAAAATGCTAATAAAGAGAGATTTTGAAGGAGCAATAAAAGAATTTTTAGCAGAATTATATGAAGGAGATCCTCATATTAATGTTAGGAAAAAATTGAGAGATACATGGGATTTGAAAGGGGCACTTTCATATTTTTCTGATGAACTTATCTATGAAAAGAAAGTAATAAATGCGCTAATTCATGGTTCAAGTGCAGAAGGAGCCCTTTATAAACTTTCGAAACAATTGCTTCGTTTATTTATTGAGGCTTATCAATCATACATTTTTAATTTAGCGCTATCTGAGAGGTGGAAAAGATTTGGATTATTTAATATAAAAATTGGAGACTATATAGCTATGCTGAATTCTCATAGAAATCCCTCTAAACCAATTGAAATTGTGAAAGAGAACTTAGTCAAAATGCAAAAATTGGTGGAACAAGGAAGAGCTGTACTTTTAATGCCTATTCCAGGATCAAACATAAAATTCAAGGGAATAAATGAAGAGATATATTCAAAAATACTTTATAATGAAGGAATTGAGCCAAAGGATTTCTCAATATTTGAAATTTCACTTAGGGGCACATTTAGACCTGCGGTATTTTATCCAATGAGCTTTGAATTAATGGAGATATCAAAGGATGAAAAATTTGAGGGAAAGATTAAGGCTATTATAAGATTCTCACTTCCAAGAGGAACGTATGCTACCATTCTATTGAGAGAACTAATGAAGCCCGAAGATCCAAAAAAGACAGGATTCTAAGGAAGTAAACGCTCTGGTGTTCTTGGAAATAGGGTAGCTTCTCTTATATTACTGAGATTTAGTAGCTGCATAGTGAATCGTTCTATTCCAAGATTGAATCCACCATGAGGGGGGGCACCATATTTAAAGAATTCTGTAAACCATTGAAGTCCAATTAAGCTCATGCCTTTCTCCTTTATTTGCTCCACAATTTTCTCATATCTATGTTCTCTCTGTCCACCTGAGCTTAATTCCAATCCTTTATATATTAAATCAATACTTCTCGCCCATTGCGGATCTTCATCCACTTTCATTACATAGAAGGGTTTAATCTTGAAGGGAAATCTATTTACAAAAAAGAAATCTGATTTATATTTCTCCTTAACATATTTTGCAAGTATTACTTCAGACTCTCTATCATAATCTTCACCAAAAGGAATCTTCTTTCCAAATTCTTCCAATATTTCATATATTTTTGGAAATCTCAATTCTGGAAAAGGCGTACTTGGAATTTCTATATTTACTTCAAGAATTTCCAATTCTTCACTACATTCTTCTTTTACTTTTAACATAGCCCTTGTTACCAGATTTTCTTCTATTCTCATAATATCTTGTTCATCATTAATGAAGCCCATTTCCACAGCGCACCCTCTGTGTTCACACAAATGCCTTGGTGTATGGCTTGGTTCAGCTCTCCAGCTTGGACCGAGATCATATATTTTATCCATTCCACTTATAACAACAAGCTGCCTATGAAGTTGAGGATCCTGTCTTAAAAAAGCAGTTTTATTGAAATAAACCACAGGGAATACTTCAGCGCCTCCCTCAGAAGCAGCGCCTATTAAACAAGGAGTAAATACTTTTTGAAATCCTTTCTCCCTTAGATAATCTTCAAAACCTTCCACAATCTTCGATTGAATTTTGAATACTGCTAGAACCTCAGGCCTTCTAAGATCGAGAACTCTATAATCCAATCTTGTATCTAAACCTATATCAGTCTTACTTGAAATTGAAATTGGAAGGGGGGAGATGGGCCTACTTATTATTTCTATTTCATTAGGAATTAACTCTCTACCTTTTGGTGCAATTCTATTTGCCTTTACTATACCCTTCACAGCAATTACATACTCCTCCCTTAGCTCATCAGCAATATTCATTAATTCTTGTGGAATAACCCCTCTTTTTGCAGTAATCTGCAATAAGCCCTCTCTATCTCTTAGAATTATGAATTTTACCCCTCCTAAATCTCTCACTCTATGAACCCATCCAGCTACAACTACCTCCTTACCCTCATCCTCAGGCCTAATTTGTGATGTATAATGTGTTCGAAGCATATTCTAATCCTCTACTATTCGAAAACTATGTGAACTACTTCTCCAGCCAACTTCTTTACAATTTCCTCAATTAATCCTGCATCCATGGGTATTTTCTTCCTATCGATTTTAGGGATTCTTATTATGCTCTCCCAACTTCCATCAGGAAGCCATACGGTATTAGCACCAATAACTCTTGCTGGATATACGAGTTGCTCAAGGAGGCGTTTTATGCTGGAGGTCTTCTCTATTATTCTTATATTTCTCTTCTTATCCATGCTCATTTGCTTCCCTATTCTGTTCAATAATGCTCTACTCACCTTACCTCCACAGTTAATCATAACTATAAGCATTTCACCAGTGTCTATAGTCTTTTGAAGAACACAATCCTTTATTTGAGGATTCTTTGACTCATATTCAAGGAACCATTTTGTTACTTCCACGTCATCATGAGTTATTTCACCTTTCTCTAATTTCTCCTGACACTTTGGGCAGAGTATTCCACTTTTTGCACAGAACGAACATACTGGGGTCTTCAAGACCCTCCCGTCCTATTTCATTTTGGCTAAAACGATGCTTATTGAGCTTATCCTCCTCACATTATCATTGAGCTTTATCTCATCAGTTCCTATGTTTATATCCTTTATTGTAATATCTGTCATGAATTTCTTTCTAACTATTTCAACAACATCCACAGCCTTACTAATAGATCTTCCCCTTGCTTTAATTGTTACCTCTTTTGCTCCTTCATGAAAGGCCGTGAGGCATGCTAATACGTAGTTCATTTGTGATTTCTTGCCAACAAGTATTTCATTGAACACAAGCTTTCCCCCAAATAAGTCAATCTTGAAAAGTAATGCTTTAATAAATACATTTTGGTTGGACTAAGCTTTATATATAAATATCAACTTTGTTTAAGTAAAATTGGGTGATAATTTGTTTATCAGAACTAACATAACAGATAGGAGATTACAAATACTTAGATTATTATTCACTATGAGTGAAGGGACAACAGTATTCACAATAAAGAAAACTCAAACAGAATTAGCTAAAGAACTCAAAATAAGCAGACAAGCATTGAACATTCATTTGAGAAAACTAAAGGAAGAGGGATTAATTAGAACTGGAAGAGGATTTATAGATATAACAAAGGATGCTCTTCAACTTCTTGGCATAGGAACTTCAGAGGCTTTTGTTTTTCTCAAGGTATTGCCTAAGAGAAGGGAAGAGGTCTACAATAGGGTTAAGGAACTTCCATGCCTAAAGCTCTATAGAGTGACTGGAGAAATTGATTTGATTGCCGTAGTGCCTCAAGCTCATCTGAATATCTTCTTAGAAAGGGTAGCATCTATAGAAGGTGTGGAGAGAACTTCTTCACATATTATAATCTCAACATTAAAGTAGTAAAATTTATTAACCATTAGTTCGCTTGTGTGATAAAAAAAGGTGAAAATTCATGCCAATACAAGATCCTGAGAAACTTAGAATTGCTCAGCAGCATTTGCTCTATGTTAAGATATGTAGGAAGTGTGGAGCAAGAAATCCAATGTCAGCAGAAAAATGCAGAAGATGTAGAAGTAAAGAACTTCGTCCAAAAAGAAGAGAATTGAAACGCTAAGTTTTTCTGAGATTCTTATATTATGTAATATGGGCCCGTAGTCTAGTCTGGTTAGGACACCTCTGAGGCCTAAGGTCGCCCTCACACGGCGGAGGTCCGGGGTTCGAGTCCCCGCGGGCCCATATTAGAACCATTGTAAATATAAAATCCAACCTGAAATTTTTCATAAGCTTACTCTAATTTATGGCTAACCCACAATATTATATATTCATAGTAAGTTGATAAGAATAAGTGGGGGATTTGATTTGGAATATGAAATAAAATTCAGACCATCATATTCTATGCTTGTGGTTAGATTAAATCCAGGAGAGGCAATTATTGGAGAGGCGGGAGCCATGACCTATATGACTCCAAATATAGCTGTTAGAACTAAAGCCAGGGAGGGAATTCTTGGATCAATAGGTCTAAAAATTTTAGGAGGGCAATCCTTCTGGATTAATGAGTATACAGCAGTAAATGGTTCAGGAGAAATTGGACTTGTCTCAGCTCCACTAGGAGATATTGAGCGCCTTACTCTATCTGAAGATAAGGGCTATATAATTAGAAGAGAATCTTATATAGCTTCTTCACCATCCATAGATCTTGATATAAGATGGGAAGGATTTACTAAGGGATTATTTGGACAAGGCCTCTTTATGATTAAGGCTAAGGGAAAAGGTGATTTGTTTATAAATACTTTCGGAGCTATAGATAGACATTTATTGAAGGAAGGAGAGACGCTAATAGTGGATAACTTCCATCTTGTTGCCTTCAGTAGCACTTGTAATTATAGAGTTGAGAAATTTGGCGGATTAAAAGAGACTTTGCTGAGTGGAGAGGGGTTGGTAGTAAGAATTGAAGGACCAGGAGAAGTATTAATTCAAACAAAGAGCATAAGGGAATTTATTGAATGGCTTTGGAGCTTCATAGAGCCCATGATCAGATCAAGAGCTCGATGATTCATATCAATATTTCCGAGAGATCATATACCTTTATGTTTAATTTTTTAATGATGTAACCTGCAAAATCAAATATTCTTTTTGCTTTTTCTATAATAATAGAATCGCTTGTAGCAACAATTCCATCAGAGGATATAAGTTCATAATCAGGAGATTGAACAGTCTTAGCTTCTCCTTCAATATTAATTTCATTTAGAAGTTTTCTTACGATTGCTGCAATCTCACCGCTTCTGCTTATTTGTTGTTCAAAAAAGAATATAACATTTTCAGGCTTAAGCTGAGAAATGAAAGAGATTATTAGTCTTAAATTTGTAAGTATATCTTCATGTTTTATAGCTCCATGAATCTCAGATAAATCTCTAACAATTCCATCATCACAAAGATATACTGGCTGTCCCTTAATAGCACTTATTACTGTCCAAAGAATATTGAAACCATCAATTAGAAGCACATTATTTTCTATATGCTCAGGATTTACAAGTTTGGATTTATGAATAATGGATATAGATTCAGGATAAACAGCTCTATATAGCAATAAGCGCTGTTCCTTATTGAGAAGATATTTATCACCTACAAACCTTATGGAGGCAGATCTATCATAACCTCTGCTCAATAGAAATCGAAGATCTTCTACAGCCTCCTTCTTTACTTTTAATGGCCTCATTCTATATAAATTGCAGGTCTTAATGGTATAGCTTGCTCTGCTTTATTCTTTGGATCATACTCTGCTAAATCTGCTGATATTATTTTAACCTCACACTTGAAATAGTTCTCAAGAAAAGCTCTATTATTGTTTAAAGTTTCTATTTCATTTAAAGGTCCAATGGAGAGAATTTGCTTTCTTCGATCTTTTGGCATGGTTATTATTAATTGAGATATGGAATTGAGGAATTTAGCGGCCATTGATCCCTTTGATCTTATCTCTTGATCCTTCATTGCCTCTCTAAGAAGCATTTTCACATCCACACCTTCCTCTAACAATTGAATCATCTTAATATATGCATTCCATTTCCAATTTGGAGCCACATAGTAATATATTCTAGAGGGGGAAATTCCAGTAACTTTAATTATTTCTGAGGAATCTTCTATTACACTCTTTATGAATCCCTCTATTGCCTCAGCCTTATCATCCACAAGAGATTCATCTAAAGTTGGCCAAGATTCCATAGAAATGAAACTCTTATGCCCATAGGCTTCCCACAACTCCTCACAAAGATGAGGGGCAAATGGTGCAAGAAGCTTTATTGCCACTTCCATAGTATATTTCACCACACTTTTAGCATTATCAGAGTTCTTTCTCTTCAAATACCATTGTAAATCCTGCATAAGTATGAATAATACTAAGTGAATAGCCTCTCTAACTCTCAAAGACTCCATGGCTAAGGTTACTTGAGATATTAGACGCTGAACTCTGCTGAGCATCCATCTATCTACTTGATCTAAATAATTCTTATCTATTGGAGGAGCTTTTGAATACTCAAGTGCAAAATTATAGAATTCCTGCAGTTTAGACTTTATTGATCTTGCTAGAGAGTCGCTAAAATCTGCATCTTGTAAAAGTTCAGAGGAGGATAATATAGCGACTCTTAGCGTATCTGCACCATAGGTTCTTAATGCTTTTCTTAGAGGTATTATATTGCCCAGAGACTTCGACATTTTCCTTCCTTCCATTAGCACACTTCCATTTACCACTATTTGTTTTGGCCATAACTCCTTTGGGAATATTGCTACATGATTGAAAATAAAGAAGGTAAGATGATTTGGAACAAGATCTCTACCAGAGTGACGACTGTCTAATGGATAGAAATAAAGAAACTCTTTCCTCATTTTTTCCAAGGTTTCCTTGTTTAAGGAGGATGGATTACCCTTGCCTAAAAATACATAGTCAAATACTTCAGGAGTAAGTAATGAGGCTTCAATTTTTTCCTCGTTTATTATTCTAGCGATAGTATAGTAAGCCATATAAATTGTTGAATCTGAGAGGCTTTCTATTATCCAATTTCTATCCCAAGGAAGGGGAGTACCAAGTCCAGCTCTTCTAGCACAAGCTTTTTCCCTCAGCCAATCTATGATATTTTCGAACTCTTTTCTCATTTCATCGGGAATTATATTCATTTGTGATAGACATTCTCTTGCTAAATCTTTCCATTCTCTATTTCCATAATTTATGAACCATTGATCTCCAAGGACATTTACAATTATCTTAGAACCACATCTACAATATATTGGACCATTTATCACTTCATAGAATTTAAAAGCCTTGTTGCTTTCTAATAAATGCCTCTTAATCTCTTCCCTCGCTCTATTAACTAACATTCCAGCATATTCACCAGTATTTGGAAGCATTTCACCATTATTGAATTCTTTCAAGTAAAGTTCTTTTGTAGCCTCTTCAGCTTTAGGATCCATTTGATTTTTTACTCCTAATTTTTCTATAATTTCTTGTGCAGGTATTCTTGAGAGTTCAGGTGTTCGAATTATAGTTATTGGAGTGAGACTTGATAATATGCTTGAGTCCAATCCATATTTTTTGAGGGATTCTGAATGGCTTTGAAGATCTCTTATGGCAAGAAAATCATAAGGAGCATGTGCTGGTACTGACATAACTACGCCAGTAGCATTGTTTGGATCGACAAATTCCGCTGGAAGTATGGGGACTTTCCTTCCATCCATTGGATTTATAACATATTTTCCAATTAGAGAAGATCCTTTGATTTTTTTAATTAATACAACATTGGAAAATTGATGTTTAAGCTTTTCAATAGAGCTTTCGCTAACTATTACTTTCTCTCCATTGATAAGAACTTCAGCATATTCTACTTCAGGATTAATCCATATATTCGTTACACCAAAAATTGTTTCAGGTCTAAGTGTGGCTGCGGGAAGATATTTATCCTCAAATATGAACTTTATGGATATGAATTCTCCTATCTCTGGTTCAGCATCTCCCTTAGTATCATGTTGTCCAACTGGATTTTTACAGGAGGGGCACCAACCTATTGGATGAGATCCCTTGGTTATGTAATTTTTCTCTCTTAATTTATAAAATTGCCATTCTATGAACTTATTATAAGCAGGATCTATTGTAGTAAACTCTCTCCTCCAATCTATTGAATATCCCATCTCTTGCATTCCCAACTTCAAATCTTCATGAAAGTACTTTGCAATGCTTATTGGGGAAGTAAAGGTGGTGATTACTTCCTCAGGAACGCCTAAACTCTTGAATTGTTCTATTAGTTCTTTGTCACCGGATTGTAGTCTCTTGCTTTGAGCGAGAATAGGAGTACCAGTATAGTGAAAAGCCATGGGAAATAATACATTGTAACCTCTCATTCTCTTATAACGAGCATAGACATCTGTTAAAGTATACGTCCTCGCATGACCTATATGTTGAGGCATATTTGGATAGGGATATGCTACAGTCAAGTAAAACTTAGGTTTTGATTCCTCAGGATTAGCTTCAAATATACGAGCTTCTTTCCACTTTTTCTGCCATTTCTCCTCTATAGCTCTAAAGTCCAATCATATCACCTATTTGTTTTTTTAAATTTTGAATATTAGCTTCAAATTCTGAAATATGAGAAATTGGTATTTTTCCTTGACCTATATCTGGTCTACCTCCCCCCTTACCACCAATACCAGCTACAAGAGAGGCAATAATTCTTCCAGCATTCAATCCCCTCTTAATAGCATCCTCCCCACACATAACCACTACATATCCATCAGTCTTAGAAACGAAAACAACTAAGGAAAGTTTATCTTTCCTCACTATATAAGATGCAATAGCCAATATATCCTCATTAAGGAGATCCTCAAATTTTTCAAAGAAAAATTTAATTCCATTTATAGTTTCAGATTTGAGGTTAGAGTAGATTATAGCAGCTAATTTTCCTCTGAGATCCTCCGTTATTTTCCTATAATCCGAGAGCTCCTTTATGAGCTTACTTACTGCCACCTCAAGATGCTCCATTGGAGCATTGAGGGCTTTGGAGATCCTCTGTATCATATCTTCTTGGGAATGAATATATTTTATTGCTTGTTCTCCTGCTACAAATTCCAATCTTTCAACTCCATCTTGAATACGTTCAGAGCGTATTATCTTTACAATCCCTATTTCTCCAGTATTAGAGCAATGTATACCCCCACATGCCTCCACATCCCATCCCTCTATCTCCACAATTCTTATTCTTCTTCCTGGAACTACTCCTCCTTGATAAAGCATCATACCAAATTTTTCCTCTGCTTTATTTCTATCCTCGAAGTAAGTTCTTATAGGTCTACATTCCTGTATTACTCTATTTGCTAGAACTTCTATTTCCCTAAGCTGAGATGAATTTATTTTTTCAAAGTGGGTTATATCCAAACGGCTTCTATCAACATCTTTTTGTGCTCCATGTTGCCATACGTGATTTCCTAAAACTCTTCTAGCAGCTCCTATTAAGATATGAGTGGAAGAGTGATGCTTCGAGAGGCTAATCCTTCTGTTCAAATCTATTATACATTCAACTTCACTTCCAACATCTATTGATTGATCATTCTCAATATAATGAACTACTATCCCTTGAGACTTTTTCACATTATTAACTTTGATTTCCTTACCATTAGCCACAATTATACCTATATCGCTTGGTTGTCCTCCACCCTCTGGATAAAATATAGTTCTATCTAAAACAATTCTTTTACCATCTGAATAAAGAACCTTTGCTTTAATTCGTCTAGCTCTTGGATCAGTATAGTATACGAGCTCAGTCTCAGGAAGATTAGGCATATCTTGTAGTATATCTTCTTCCATTTTAGATGGTTGAGAAGATTGATGTAAAGATGCAATCATAGCATCAAAAGCCGCAGGAATCTCCACTCTTACACCCTGAGGTTCAGCAATCTCCTTCACAATCTCTGGTGGAACTCCATGAGAGTCGTAAAGTTGTAAAAGAGTCTCTGTTGGAATATTAGAGCTCTTTCTTATTTTCTCATCTTTTAAAATTTTCATTATCAAACTTTTTCCTTGCTCCATGGTTTTGGTATATCTTTCCATCTCAAGATCGGCTACCCTTAATATATAGTCCATATTCTCTACAAGTTCCGGAAATTGATTTTTCCAATGATCAATTTGCATGGATAGAAGCTCTGAAATAGGCACATATACCTTTAGAATATCCATTAAACGTTTGATACGTCTAATTAAGAATCTAGCAAAATATCCTGCTTGAACATTCGAAGGAACAAGCCCATCACCTAGCATAAAAATTAAAGCTTTTGTATGATCCATTATAGCCATTATAGATTCCACTGGCCTCAGAAATAATTCTAATGATGGAATATCCATTCCTACAGCCTCTGAAACTTTTCTCTTGAATAAATTTATGGATGCATCATCACTTACATCGATAATTCCACTCAGTTTAACAACCTCACTCAATATTTTTGAGTCTGGTTCATTAAAACCAAATATTTTGAAGAAACCCTTGTATAGACTATCATAAGCTGCTTCAAAGGCTGTTGGAGTTCCCTTAGAAATCCAAGTAAAACGCTCTAGACCATATCCTGTATCAACGATCCTAAGTGGAAGTTCTCTATAAGAATTACCAACCTTCCTATATTGCATAAAAACTAGAGTGGAAATCTCCAATCCGCGTACTACACCCTCTACATCTGGTCCTGCGTCTCCTCCTCCTTCCCACCAATGCTCAATGTAAGTTATTTCATCCTCGGGTATTCCAAGATCCTTTGTTAGAAATTCATGATGATATGCTACAGTTTCTTCCTTCCAATATACCTCTCTATCCTTTGAAGAGAATGCATGATGTCCCATCATTTCAAATATTGTTAAGTGTCTTCCCCCAGTTCTTCCTACATTTCCTATATCAGTCATCCTTATGGAGGGTTGAGAGATCACAAGTGGATTATAAGGAGGAGGGACTTCACCGCTTGTTACATGTGGTTGAAAACAAGCTATAGAAGCTATTGTAAAGAAGATATCGTCCCTCCATCTTGCTACTACTGGATAGCGCTTAATTCTTGTATGTCCTCTCTTCTCAAAGAAAGAGAGAAATGCTTCACGCATCTCCCAAATATGATAACTCCTCTTTGTTGGAGGATTATTTATGAAGGTATATGGGGTACAAGGAGATTCTCCACAAACTTCACGATTCGGATTAACTGTCCAAAAGTGTCTCTTACAAACCCTACATTCTTTTCTAGTGAAACCATTCTCCAGAAAAAATCTCAATCTATATGCTTCAGGTCCTACTATCAAATCTACCATCCCACAATTGAAATATATAAATGAGCAATATAAAGGGGATGGTTAGCCAAAGAGAGCACTTAACCCTTCCACACTTTCCTCTTCCTTTTTCTCCTCCTCTTCCTTTGGTGCTTCCTTTTTCTCCTCAACAGCAGGTTGAGGCTGAACAGAAGCAGGTGCACTTACAGTGGGCATTGAAATTGCTGATTTTATTACTTCATCAATGTTTATTTCACTCAATGCTGCAACAAGAGCCTTAACTCTGGCTTTATCAACGCTTATTCCTGACGCTGAGAGCACCTTAGTTAGATTCTCCTCATTTATTGGTTGCTTGGCACTATGGAGGAGGAGGCCAGCATATATGTACTCGATTTTAATCACCCCCAATAGAGCGTTTATTAGGAAGGAAATTTATACTTAAATCCTTTGCTATTTTTCCTGAACTACTTCTGGATACTTCTTTGTAATCTCTTCGAATAATCTCCTTCCTCTTAATATAGCGATTGTTACTGAATCCTTCAATATCTCAGGTATTGGAAGAGCAGAAACAATAGCAAGAGTTCTTGCTTCCATATAGGCCTTAGATATTAGAAGTGGTACTGTCTCTTTAGTTGGATAAGCTATATTAAAGGCAAGATTAATTGCATACTCCGTTGCGCTCTTTATTTCAGATTTATATTTATCCAAATCAATAGCCAATACTTCTCCAGGAATAACCGTTTCATCAAATGCCATTTTGAGCTTAAGACTAACCATAATTGGTTTTAGACCTAACTTCTTAAGTATATCAGCTAGATCGGCAGAGATTACATCCCCCTTCTTAGCTACTAAAGTGTCTTTTACAATCCAAATCGATCCCTCTTGAATTTTTGTTGGTATTTTTGCTGCACCAAATTTGCTCAATATAGGACCTGGCTGTAGACCAGTATTTCCTGCGGGCACTATTATGTCCTCTGTTGCTATATCTCCTGGAGCTGCTTCTGAGGCAATCTTATTTTTCTCCAAGAGGAGATATAGTGAAAACGGATTCATATTAGAGAAAATTAGTATATTTTGGCCAGAAAGATACTTGGAAATTTCTTCTCTATACCCATTAAACTTTGGTACTCTTTCCATGGCCTTTTTAATAAGCGTATTTTTCGCCACATACACCTCAATAAGCCCTCTGAAGTTCTTTCTAATGCTCTGAATATGCTTAGCCTTCATACCATAGAGATTTCCTATAGCGAATGTGTGATATTTTTGAAATAAAAGTACAATTTTTTCAACAATAGATTTCTTAATTTCTAGAGATGCTCTAGCCAATTTCCACACCTCTAATTTCCATAGGCTTACCCATAGTAGTCTTAATAATTATTGATGAGAGATATTGATCGAGCTTTATTCTTCTATCTATAGCACTTAGAACTGCCATTACATTCTCGGCAATGCTTCTAGAGTCCATATTTTCAGTTCCAACACGACATTTGATAACTGGTTGATCTCGCATTCTAATTCTAACAGATTTACGATAGTTTTTGACTATTGCATCTATATTTGCAGTAGGAGGTACAGGATCTGGCATCTTTCCCCTTGGACCAAGAACTGGACCTAGAATCTTTCCTATAATTGCCATTAAATCAGCTCTAGCAATGAAGAAGTCATATTGAGAGGCCAATTTCTTAATGGCCTTTCTATCATTTGTATACTGATCTAGTTCCTGTTTTGAAATAACTAAATCAGCTCCAGCTTGTTTAGCTTTTATTAATAGATCTCCATCTGCTATAACACAAATTTTCACTTCTTTTCCAATAGGATTAGGAAGGGTGATAACTTCATTTATTCTATTTTCTGGAGATTTCATATCAAGTCCTTTCAAATTAACTATTAATTCCATACTTTGTATAAAGTTTCTCTTCTTTGAATTTTTCTTTGCTTCTTCAACCATTGAAGTAATAGTTTCAAGATCTATCATACTATTGCTCCTCCGCTTTTCTTATTACTTCATCATAAACTCCAGCATCAATTTCTTTTTCAATGATTTTTGGATCTTTACCTTCGACTGTAACTCCCATGCTTAAGCATGTTCCAACAACTTCCTTAAGACAAGATTTCAAATTTCTTGCTAAAGAATGAGGAAATCTTATTTTTGCAATCTTTATTGCTCCTTCTATGCTTAAGTTGCCCACTTTCTCTGTCTTAACATTAGTTGCTCCTTTTTGAAGCTTTAGCTCCTTCACTATTAGAGCGGTGGTTGTTGGAACTCCAACCTCCACTTCAAATTCCTTTGTATCTGAATCTACTATGACTTTAACAGGAACTCTCATGCCCTCAAATTCCCTAGTTTTTTCATTTATGGCATTCACCACTTGAAGGATATTAACTCCCAATGGTCCAAGTGATGGACCTATTGGTGGTCCGCCAGTTGCCTTTCCACCATCTATTAGGAAATTGAAAGTTTTCTTAGTCCCCATATTACTTATCCTCCAATTTTGAGAACTCCTCAAATATGTCAATTTTTTCTTTCTTCTCTTGAACCTCTTGCTTTATTGCTTCACTTTTAGATATAATTTTTACTTGTTCAGCTCGAATGGTTATAGGTAAGGTGTAAGGTGCTTCTAATAATTCTAAAGTAACTTCCCCTTTAGCTTTATCCACACGAGTTACTTTTGCTTGCATGCCCTTAAATGGGCCTGAAACTATTTCTACTTTATCATCTGTATTAATTAAATCTATAATCGGTTGCTGAATTAAAAACTTAGTAATATCATTCAATTCAACTTTTCCAGCCACCCATCCCTTAACGTGTTTTATTTCCTCTATGGCCAAACTAACAATATTTGGACCACTAGCTTCTAAAAATACATAGCCACTCACATCTGGAGGGGAAATTATAGATTTAACATTAATATTCTTAGCAGTACATCTTCTCTCAATTAAGAGAGCTACATTCATTTCTTGTCCTGCAGTGGTTCTCACTGCAAATATTCTCGAAGACAAAACTCATCCCCCAAGCCCAAGCATAAGAGTAGCCATAATCTGAATTAAAAAACCAAAAGTACCCACAATTATAAGACCAAGGAAACATACTCTCAAAGATAGTTTAAACTCATCAAAGTCTGGCTTCCTAGAGAGTTTCAACACTCTATTTATAGCATAAAGTATTTCTGAGAGTTTCATTATTTTTCATCTACCTTAGGTAGATTGGGAAAGATAAAAGTTTAATTTAAAGCTTTCCATTAAATCACTATATCTTTATAATTTCAATTCCCTTAATAGATTTAAGATATTCCTTGTAAATTGAAGGTGTTCCTTTCCAATCTACATAAATTTTAGAGCATTCACCTAAAGTTCTCTTCATACAAATTTCTATCATTAAAGGATTCATTTCTTCCATCATTGCATATTTCGGAATAATATGGCCAATGAAGACATTTTCATTTATGATTTTATTTGTAAATTTTTCTGAGTAATGACCTCCCCCCATTCCTAAGCCACTTGGCTTCAAATTAATTGAAAGAGAGATTGCATGAATAACAGATTTAGCTATAATTTCTCCAAATATATTATTTTTCCATGCATTTTCATCACTTCCTATTTCTACGAAGGTTACTGGAAAATCTAGACTAGTGGGACCATGATGTGTGGCTTCCACAGTTACTGGTACATCAATTTTATACTCAGAGGTTAGCTTGTGAATTTCCTTTAATAGGATGCTTTGAATTGGAGGGTTAGAAATTGCCACTTCATTGGGATTTCCTCCCATATCAGCTCTATTACATAGGTTTCCAGGTGTATGAGTGGTTAGACAATTTTTCCCAGCTTCGCTTCTATGCTTTGAGAGAAAAATGGAATATTCTACATTGGGAATTTCTATAATGGCATTTATCAATTCTTCCTCTACTGATATAAGGTAAATGTCTTCATAAATAAGAGTCTTAATTCCTTTAATATAGCTCTCTCTAAATGATAACTCAGAAACTATGTGAGAAGCTATATTTACTCCAGCAGGATCGCCTTTTGAGTAAAGAAGAAGCTTCAAAAAATACACCCTATATTAGTAATGCTAATATAGCCTTCTGTACATGAAGTCTATTTTCCGCTTGATCCCATACAGCGGAGTTCTTTCCATCAATTACTTCATCTGTAATCTCCAATCCCCTATGAGCGGGTAGACAATGCATGATAATTACATCTTGAGGAGCCTTACTAATTAATTGAGAATTAACTTGATATTTAGAAAAAGCGCTAATTCTTTCTTCCTTTTCTTTTTCTTGACCCATGGAAACCCATACATCAGTATAGATTACATCAGCATTTTTTACACCTTCTATAGGATCCTCGGTTAATATCAAAGAGGCACCTTTAGAGGCGCCTTTTCTAATTTCCTCTATATAGGATTGAGGTGGATAATAGCTCCTTGGTGAGGCTATAATCATATTACCCCCAAGTTTTAGAATGGCTTCAGAGAGGGATCTACAAACATTATTATTTCCATCTCCAATAAATACTACATTGATCCCTTTTATTCCACCTTTTTTTTCAATTATAGTAAGACAATCAGCAATAGCTTGACAAGGATGGGCTAAATCACTTAATGCATTTATTACTGGAGCTCTTGCGTTATTAGCAATCACCTCTAAATCTAGATGTTTATATACTCGCGCTACTATACCATCTGAGTAGCAATCTATGGCCCTAGCAGTATCTGCTAAACTCTCGCCTCTAGTTATTTGAAGATCGCTCCAATTCAGGTAAATCGAATGACCACCTAATTGATAAGTAGCAACTTCAAAGGATAGGCGAGTTCTCGTGGATGGTTTTTGAAATAGTAAAGTTATAGTTTTTCCATTGAGATATGGAATAATATATTCTCCACATTTTAATCTATGCTTCATGTCAATTGAAAGTTTTAAAATCATCTCCAATTCTTCCCTTGAGAAATTTGAAAGTGTTAATAAATCCCTACCTTTCATACTTTGCATTTACTACACCTAGTATAATTTAAATCATAGCAAATATATTTTTGATTATCCATTCAGGATCGAATTTTATTAAATCCTTATAACCTTGTCCTACTCCTAGAAATATTATTGGTTTTCTCAATATATGAGAAATGGAAATGGCAGCTCCTCCCTTTGCATCTGCATCTATCTTAGTAAGTACTATGGCATCTATTGGAACAAATTTATTAAATTCTTGAGCTTGATTTAAAGCATCATTTCCAGTAAGCGCATCTCCAACAAATACTGTTAAATCCGGCTTTGCAACCCTATGAATTTTTTGCATTTCATCCATTAATCCACGATCGGTTTGCATTCTTCCAGCCGTATCAATCAATACAACATCAATCCTATTTGATTTAGCATAGGAGATGGCATCGTATGCTACAGCAGCAGGATCTGCACCATATCTATGTTTTATTAATTTTACCCCAAGTCTATTTGCATGTACTTCCAATTGTTCCTCAGCTCCAGCTCTAAAAGTATCACTACAGGCAAATACAACTTTTAGACCATTATTCATTAAATATTTTCCAATTTTTGCTATTGTGGTTGTTTTTCCAGTACCGTTAACTCCAATAAACATAATAACAAAAGGCTTTTTTGAGCGTATTATTGATAATATATCAGCTGAGGAAAGAAATTGCTTCAATATTTCAGCCAATGTATCTTTAACTAGAGGCTTTATATCACTGAATCTGCTAACTTTTGTTCCAATCAAACTACTTTTTAAATTGGATATAATAGCTTCTGCTACTGGAAGAGCAACATCACTTTCCAGTAGGGCAATTTGAAGGTTCCAAAGATGATCCTCAAGATCTTTCTCTGATAAGGATTTCTTAGAGATATCATCTATGAAACTAGAAAAAGCTTTTTTCAGTTTATCGAACAAAATTTCTATACCTTCCTAGAAGATTCAATTTGTGAATATAGTTCATTTATTCTAGCCTGTAATTGATCCATCCTTGTAACAACTTGTGCATATTGATTCTGAAGCGATGAAACATGAGATTGAATTTTCTTTATTTTATCCTCTATGTTAGAAATAGCCTCCTCTATATTTTTTTCAATGGAAACTCCTGCTCCAACATTCACAATTATTCTATTCACATCCTTCAAGTAGGCCTTAACATAGTTGCCAGCACCAATAGGAAGAAGTACTTCAGCATTTCCTCCAAGTAACTTTATTTCGCTTAATGAGCTCTTGCTCATAACAAGTTCCATGATCGCGCCAGTGGATATTTCTATTTGTTGACGAAGCACATCAGCGTAGGCCTTAAGATTAGAAAACTCCAATACTAAGGCATCTAATTCCTCACTACTGGAGAATTTAAATTGAGATTCTTCACTCATTTTTATCTACCAACTCTACTGAACTTATTTTAATTTGGAAGCGCTTTAACTTATGGTTTCCGCCAAAGAGACAAAATACTTTTTCTATGGCCATTTTTTCACTTACTGCTGAGACCAGCTTTTTGAAGTTCACCCATTCAAATCCAATTTTAATCTTTCCTTTTACTAGAAAGTTTTTTTCATTCATTTTATTCCACCAACCCTAGCGAAGATTCAATATGAGCCATTTCCGGCCCAGTGGTATCTTCCCCAACCACTGCACCATTAGAGTTCACTATCATTCCTACTCTTAGATAAGGTATTCCACAGTTCACTGTAGATGGATGCACTGGTTTATTAAAAATTTTTTCTAATTTAGCCATTTCTTCATTTGAAGTCTTAGGATGACAGAGAATTGCTCTACTATTCATAACAGCACAAGCCCCTGGCAAAGATACACCAGCTATTTGACCTTCAAATACCTCTACCCCAAGCTCATTGGAAATTAATAATCTCAGTTCCTTATCTGCTCTAGGACTAACAAGGGCACTCTTATCATTCAATAAAATCATATTTCCTAAAGCATTATATTTTCCCCTATATTGTATGATGGGAAAATCAGTAGCCTTCTCTATGAAAGATATTTCATCCTCTCTTGCATTATGAGGAACTAATATTCCTCTTGAGTTTCCTATTATAAAAATTCCCAAGAGTACACTTCCACATATGGTAGCTCTATGGACTGGAACTTTTAGAGTATTAGAAATTTCAGCAACGAACTTCTCTGGAGCATCGTAAGGAACAAGGGCAAAAGAATCATTAGCAAAGACAAAAACACCTATGTTAGAATTTCCATATATTGATGCACGTGATATTGGCAAAATACCACATCCAAGCTAACTTGGAAGGATTCTTACTTCACCATCTTTCAACTTTTGTATTTTCACAGAAACTTTTCTTAATGTTTTACCTTTCCCTCTAGACCATAATATCATATTTAGAGAGTTATCAATTTTTACATCATCACTATTTGCAATCCTTTTTGCTATTTCCTTAATAATTCTCACAGCCCTTGGAGCTGCTCTCTTTCCAGATGCTAAGTAAGCACCCCTCAGATTGATAGTAATCACTTTTTCTTCAATA
Organism: Candidatus Methanomethylicaceae archaeon; assembly: GCA_025057955.1. Classification (GTDB taxonomy): domain Archaea; phylum Thermoproteota; class Methanomethylicia; order Methanomethylicales; family Methanomethylicaceae; genus JANXER01. The sequence goes on from JANXER010000009.1 coordinate 26,664, forward strand.
ACCTCTGAGGACATATTAAATCAGCCTATAACTTTAATTTTGTACGACGCCAATTGCGAATTTTAGGATGTCGCCTAAATTTTCCCCTAGTTTTAACCACTACCCAGACAGGAACTGAACTATTTTGCTTACATGCTTTTATTAATCTTTTCTTTCTTGCAAAATGTTTGCTCCTCGCCATAGTCTCACATCCAAGTAATTCTTATGTCCCTTTTCCTACCTTGAAGTTCAATCAATATGCTTTTAAGTTGTTCATCAGTAAGAGGAACTGGTAATTTTCCTTGCTGAGCTAAACTTATAAGTTGAGCTTCAAGCTGTTCAGCAAATTCCGGCTTAATAATTTTAAGATTTGCAATTCTACTTCTTGCCTCAGGAGTTAATATTACTCGTAATATACTTTGCTTTCTAGCTTCCAATTCCCTCCTTCGCTCCTCTTCTGCCATCCTCTTTTGTAACTCTGCCATCTTTCGTCTCTTAATAAGCTCTACTTCATCCACCTCTTCAGACAAGAGATTACCCCCCTTCACCAGCCATATATTTTGATAATTCGGGCATTTCCTTCTGAAGCTCTCTGAGGAGCTTATATGCTATTCTATCAATGATGCTCTTTCCTTTATCTGTAATAATTCTTCCCTTTGTGTCCAATCTAGTAACTAAACCAGCTTTTTCTAATTGTTGTAGTGGCTTCCTTATCCAAGATCCACTAGCTTTATAGAAATGCTCACGCCTCATTCCCTTCTTAGCCCTCCCTCCATAAAAGGTTCTAAGTCTCTCAATACCAACAGGACCCTCAAGATATATCTGTCTCAGAAGAGAGGCACATCTAATATACCACATATCAGGCTGAGTGGGGATTCTTTCTGCATGCCTTCCTGTTTTCACATAAAATGACCATGAAGGAGGAGTCAACTCTTTAAAGTTCTCTTTAAGGTACTCTGCTAATCTATTAATTAATTTATCAGCAGGAACAAACTGTGCTAAGGTCAAATTTTTTCCCTCTTAGACCGAGAAATAATTATTAAATGTCTTTTTATTTTTTGCGTTTTTTGATCAAATAGCGTCTCATTGCACCACATACAAGACAGGTAACTACTATATGAGGACTTCTTCTTGGTTTAATTCTTATCCTTGCTCTTATTCCAGGGTAGAGGAATGAATTACAAGATCTACATATAAAGTACTTCCATTTCTTTGGTATTTTTGTTCTAGTTCTCATTGAAATCTCAATTGCCATCTTAACATATCTATCCGACAGATGAGGATTTAATTTAAAATTATCAATAGCAAGTTTAAAGAGTTGCTCAATTCTTTGAACTGCTAAATCATGAATAAGAAACCTTTTGGAAAATTTCATACTGAAAGATTATTGAATGATTAAGCATAAATGTTTTTAGTGACGCCGCATAGCCAAGATATTATGAAAAAAGTTAATGTAGTTCTAGCAAGATCAGCTTTGGAACTCATACCTAAGGAAATAGTAAGCCATTCTGTTATAAAAAACTGGGCGGAGAGGAGAAAGAAGGATGCTGAGAAAATGCTTCTTGATATATCCTATCACTATGCAGCCATGAAGAATTTGAGGGATTGGGATAGAAGAGGAAGGCCAGATATAGTTCATATAACCCTCCTCAATTTATTGGGAAGTCCTTTGAATAGGGAGGGATTTTTACAAGTATTTGTTCATACTGTGAATGATTTTACAATAACAATAGATCCAGTAACAAATATTCCTAGAAACTATTTGAGGTTTGTAGGATTAATGGAACAGCTCTTTGAAATTGGTAGAGTCCCACCAAAGGGAAAATGGTTGATGAGAATGGAGAGAAAGAATCTAAAAGAACTTATTGAAGAAATAAAGCCAAGTAAAACAATTATTCTAACTGAGAAAGGGAAAAAACTTCAGATTGATGAGCTTGGAAATAGAATTATACAAGAGGAGAATCCATTAATCATAATAGGAGGATTTCAAAGAGGAGAGTTCAGTAATGAGGATTTTAAGCTTGCTAATGAAATATTCTCAATATATAAAAAACCTCTTGATGCTTGGATTGTGGCATCAATGATTGTTTGTGAAATTGGGAGGCTATTAAAAATTGTATGATAAAATTAGAAAAGCTGTAGAGTTATTGAAGGGCTCCATACATGCAATTGCTTTCACTGGAGCTGGAATTAGTACAGAGAGTAATATACCGGATTTCAGAGGAAATCAAGGATTATGGAGAAAATTCGATCCAAAAATGGCATCAAAAAGTTATTTCAAAGAAGATCCTGATGGCTTTTGGAATTTCTATGCTCAAAGATATGAGGCTATTGCAAAGGCTGTTCCAAATGAGGGGCATAGAGTCTTAGCAAAATTAGAAGAAATTGGCTTATTAAAGTACATAGTAACACAAAATATAGATAGACTTCATATTAAGGGAGGATCAAAATCAGTAATAGAGCTTCATGGTAATATTTTAATGAGTCATTGCGAAAGTTGTTTTTCTGAAAAATTCACAGATGAGTGTATAGAGGAATTTAAAAAAAATGGAAAGGCTCCAAGATGTAAATATTGTGGAGATTATATGAGGCCCTCAGTGGTATTATTCGAGGAGCCTGTTAGACTCATTGATCTTGCTATGGAAATTGCTTGTAGAAGCGATTATTGTATAGTTATTGGATCATCCCTAGTGGTCTATCCTGCAGCATTAATACCTGAAATTGTGAAAAGACAAGGAGGGAGATTAGTGATTGTGAACTTAGAACCAACACCCTTAGATTGTATTGCGGATGTTGTGATTAATGAAAGAGCATCAGTAGTTCTGAAGAAAATTTTGGAGTTTTTGTGAAGAAAATTTATAAATGGTGCGGTCGCCGGGATTTGAACCCGGGATCCGAGGCTTGGGAAGCCTCTATCCTAGACCGGGCTAGACCACGACCGCACTATATAGAATAAAAAATTTTGGGATTAATAGACATTTTGGACTACATTGACATGAAGTCCTCTGGTTTGGGTGGCTCTGGAGGCAGTCCCTTTCTCTCTCTTATCTTCTTTATTAGGTCCTTTGCCATATTAGAGGGCACAGGCGCCCATCTAGCGAATTCCATACCCCAAAAGGCTTTTCCAGCAGTAGCACTTCTTAACTGATCCGAGAGATCAAAAGTCTCAGCCACAGGTATTTCAGCAATAACATTCATAGTATTTCCACTTTGATTAAGTGATATTATTCTTCCTCTCTTTCCAGCAAGTACTCTAGTAACCCCACCCAAATGTTCTTGTGGCACCCTTATATCTAACTTCAATATAGGTTCCAATAATATAGGGTTTGCAGTAAGAACTCCTTGGAACATAGCATCTCGCATGGCTGGCATTATTTGAGCTGGACCTCTATGTGCAGGATCTTCGTGAATCATAGCATCCACAATCTTAACCAATAATCCTCTTATTGGTTCTCTACAAAGAGGGCCTTCAGCTACATTCAATCTAAAGGCTTGTATTACTGTATCCTTTATTTCACGCATATATTGAAGACCTTTTGTTGCATCCACTAGCACATTTATATAAGAATCTATGGCCCAAATACCTCTAGCAATATCAGTATCCCAGCCGGCTTGTTCGCGAAGGATTTTCGCTCTCTCGCGTGATTCCATATCTTCATGGATAATTCCTTTCTGTATTAGTTCCATCGCCTTCTCATCAAGTGGTTCCACACTCACATAGAGTCTGTTATGTTTATTAGGAGACTTTCCTTCAAATGGGCCTACTGACTTGGTTATAGCCTCCCTATAGACTACTATTGGTGGAGAGGTTACTATTTCCAATCCACCAGTTCTCTGTTTGAGATCCCATAGAGCAATTTCAAGATGAAGACTACCCATTCCAGCGATTAAATATTCGCCAGTCTCTTGATTTATCTTAATGGAAAGAGTTGGATCTTCTATGGCCATCTTGTGAAGAGCATCCACAAGCTTAGGTAAATCTCTATTGAACTTAGGCTCTATAGCAATTGTAACCACTGGTTCACTTATATATTTCATTTTCTCAAATGGAACCATTCTATCCTTATCCTCAGGTCTCACTAAAGTTTCTCCTGCTCTTATATTCTCCAAGCCCAAAAGAGCAACTATATTTCCTGAGGAAATTTCATTTGTAACCTCTCTATATGGACCCATATAAAGACTAACTTGTTGAATTCTTCCTTCGCTCTTCGCCATTAAACCATAGAGAACCTCTCCCTCACGTACTGTACCAGAAAATACTCTTCCAGTTACTACAGGACCAGCATGTGGATCTACAACTACCTTATTTACACATATGACTAATGGACCATTTTCATCACAATTTAACATAGCTTGGCCAATTGGACTGTTTAAATCTCCACGCCATATCTTTGGAATTCTATATTTTTGAGCTTCAATTGGATTTGGAATATGGTTCACAACCATGTCTAATATGGCAACATGTAATGGAAATTCTTTCTGAAGATATTCTACATCATTTCTATTATAAGCATCTATTATATCTGAGAATTTCATCCCCTTGGATTGTATTATTGGGATTGTGAATCCCCACTTATGAAGAGCAGATCCAAAGGCTACTTGACCTCTACTAGGATTGACCTTCCATTTATCTTTGAACTCTGGATCAGCATAAGTATCAATAAGTGTATTGAAATCCTTTATTATTTTCATTAATCTATCAAGTATTTCCTGTGGATTGAGTCGAAGTTCTTTTATTAAACGATCTATTTTATTTATATAAAGCAAAGGTCTAACTCGCTCTTCCATACTCTGTCTGATTACAGTTTCAGTTTGAGTCATTACGCCCTCCACACTATCAACTACACATATTCCTCCATCCATAACCCTTAGCGATCTAGTAACATGTCCTGTGAAGTCCACGTGGCCTGGAGTATCCACTAGATTTATGACGTAGCTTTGATCATTCCACTCATGTAGTAGGCTTACATTTGCTGCTTTAACAGTCATTTGCCTTAATTGTTCAATTTCCACGTAATCCAGTGCAAGCGCCTGAGCTGCAATTTTTTGAGAGATTAAGCCAGCTCCAGCAAGCAAACTATCAGATAGAGTTGTTTTACCATGATCTACATGAGCAAGAGTGCCTATGTTTCTAACATACTCTTTATTCTTCATTAATTTTATAATATCCTCAGTCTGTCTATACTTTGGCAATTCAAACGCCTCATAAAAAGCGAATGCTGAGAAGGTTTTAAAATTTTATGCTCTATTCTATTGTGGAATGGCGTATCTTTAGATCCTCCTCAGTCTTACCCAAACATCGCATTAATTCTGCAATTAAACTATCAAGGAATACATTAAGAGTTATTTCAAATAATGTTCCAAGAGGAGCCAATGGCTCATGTTCTCCTAAAATTTGCCTCACATTATAGTCATTTTCACAAGCTAATTTAGTTCTTCCTGGAACAAGTACCACATTATCAGCAATTTTAGCAAGTGGAGAATCTTTATGAGAAGTAATAGCAATAACCCTCGCTCGAACCTCCTTTGCAGCAGAGGCTATTGTTAAAACTACTCTAGTTGTTCCAGAGCCCGAAATAGCTATGACAAGATCACCATCTCCTAGTGCAGGAGAAATTGTTTCTCCAAATACAAATACATTAAAGCCAAGATGCATTAGACGCATGGCAAAGGCTCTTCCAGCTAGGCCCGATCTACCAGCTCCTACAACAAGCACCTTCTTATTATGTTTCAATACATCTAGAAGCACTCTTACAAATACATCTATCTCTGAGTCATTAATTATACTCGATGCATAAAGCACATAATTAGCGATTTCTCGCATAAATTGCTTAACTATATAAGACATAACACCCAATTGAAAGAAGGGAGGTTAGATATTTAAAATTTCTCTAACCAATTCCAAAGAATAGTTTTAAGGAGAGAATGGCAAAAAAGCTTATGAATGAGACGATTATGAAAATATAATCCTTTCTACCCATGGTAAGAGTATAAAACGAGGTTCTTTCCTTGCTTGCACCAAAAGCTCTAGATTCCATGGCATCTGCTATCATTTCAGCCCTTCTAAAGGAATTTATTATAAGTGGCACTAGTATAGGTATATACTTCCTAACTTTTTGAAGAATATTTCCTCTCTCCAATTCTAAGCCTCTGGATTTTTGAGCATCCATTATAATTTGAAGCTCTCTAGTAAGAGTGGGTACAAAACGCATGGACATATTGAAAGTTAGAGCATATTCATAGGGAATTTTCAATTGAACCATTGATTGCATTAAATCCTCAGGAGAAGTGGTAAGAAAGAATGCTGAGAATATAGATATTAAAGCAATAAACCTAATTGACATAGCTATGGAAAGAATTATTGAATACTCCAAAGATCCAGTACTCCAAAATATTCCAATGAAATTAAAAATGAAAATGAAAATGATGAAGAATAGAGCACTCCTTATAGAAATTTTCCATCTATCAATAACTTTTCCAAGAACAACCATAGGTATAGAAGAGAGAAAGATCAAGAATAAAATTATTGGATTAGAATAGTAGACTACTAAAATTGTGAAAAGTATAAGATATACTAATTTTGCTCTAGGATCTATCTTGTGAATTATTGATGATTTACGAGTATATTGAAAACTGAAAACTCTCATTAAATTTCACCCTTCATTATAGCTCTCACTTTCGATAGAACTACATCAAATTTAATTGATGGAGGGTTTATGGAAAGTTCATAACATATCTCAACCAATTGGGGCATTAAGAGCTTATTGGCCATTAATAGCTCGCCCCTAGTAAGTATATCATCTGATGGTCCATCAGCCACAATTTCTCCATTAGACATTATTATGCATCTTGGAATGAAATCTGCTACAAATTCTATATCATGTGTAACTATGATTATAGTCTTCCCTTCCTCATTAAATCTCTTTAATAATTTCGCTAAATTCCTCTTCTGATTATAGTCTTGACCAGTGGTGGGTTCATCTAATATTATTATGGATGGATCATAACAAAGAACAGCCGCTAGAGCTAATCTCTTCTTCTCTCCACCGCTTAAGGTGAAAGGAGATCTATCTTTATATTCGATTAGATCCAAACCTCTAAGTATTTTTTCAGTTCTCGATTTTATTTCCTCAGGAGGGAAACCAAAATTAATAAGTGCGAACATTACCTCCTTTTCCACAGTTTCAGCGAATAGCTGATGATCTGGATTTTGGAAAACAAGCCCAACTTGTTTTGCCAATTTAGCTACACTTACTTCCTTAGTGTTCATTCCAAGAACTTTTACATATCCAAGTTGAGGTTTCAATAAACCATTTATATGCTTTACAAGGGTCGTCTTTCCTGCGCCATTGCCTCCAAGTATTGCTAAAATTTCACCTCTATTAATAAATAAATTTATATTCTTTATTACATATTCACCGGGGACGTATGAAAAATATACTCCCTTGAATTCTATCATTTTCTCACCATTATGAAATTTGCAAGTGATTTTGAGGATAGCGGTCTATTTTTAATACCTAAAGCCTTTGTCAAACGAACTACCTTTGGTATACCTATGCCTATGGCTTCAGCTTCATCAGAGTATAAAACCTCCTCTGGCTTACCAATAAGCGCTATACTTCCATTATTCAATATAGCACATCTATCTGCCATTTTTGCCACAATTTCCAATCTATGCTCAACCAATATGATCGTCATCCCAAATTCCCCTTTCAATCTAGATAGTAAATCCAAAACAGATTTTGAGCTAAAGGGATCTAAGTTGGCAGTAGGTTCATCTAGGACTAGTATCTTCGGCTTCATAGCTAATAGAGCAGCTATTGCTACTTTTTGCTGTTCTCCACCAGAGAGTTCATAGGGGGCTCTATCTCTTAAATGGGATATGCCCATCATAGCAATAGTTTCCTCAATTCTTTTCCTAATCTCCTCTCTAGGCAACCCTAGATTTTCAAGGCCAAATGCAATTTCCTTTTCAACTGAAGTGCAAAAGAGCTCATTCTCTGGATCTTGAAAAACTAATCCAACTCGCTGAGCAATTATATAGACAGGATGGTTCTTTGTTGAAAGGCCGTCCACTATAACCTCTCCATCAAAGTCACCACCATAAGAATTTGGAATTAAGCCATTCAAACACTTACATAGTGTGGTCTTCCCACATCCACTCGGCCCAGTAATTAGGAAAAACTCTCCTTCATCTACCGATAGATTTATGTTATATAGGCTCGGCTTTGTTGATCCTGGATATCTATATGTGAGGTTTCTTATTTCTACGATTGCCATTCTAGATCATCTTATAGATCATCTTATTGGAATAATAATTCAAAAACAAGCAATACTTATTTTTTTATATCAATTTCTAATAAGGAGCTTCTGGGTAGATTTAGCTTATTTAAAATCAAATCCAATAATTTAGAAATAGGAGCTTCATTAATATTAAAGAGATGCATAGTTGCAGCTGTAGCATGACCGCCCCCTTGTCCATTGAAACTTTTAGTAAGTGGTTTAATTATATCTTCTACAAGATTAAATCCTGTTTTACAATGAAAAGATTCGCTTACTCTTCCTGTAATTCTCACATATTCATTAGTTGTATTAATTACAAGAGCAATATCTGCTCCAATATCTATTAGCGATCTTGCTACAGATGCTTCAAAGGCTCCAACATGAGTTATAGCAATAATCCATGATGAAATTCTGAATAGTTTAATTCTGGCACATCCTTTCAGCTTTGCTATTCTCTCAGAGAATTCTAACTCAAGGGTTAAGAATTGAAGAGCCTTCTCTAAGTCAGCCCCCCTATTTATGAGTTCACAAGCACAGAGAAAGGAGGATTTAGGCTTTATTAAGAATCTTTTAGAATCATATATAATGCCAGTAAGTAGAGCATTAAGAGCTTTTCCATCAATGGGATAATCCTTTATCATCTTATAGACTATTTCGCATGTGGATGAAGAATCCTCTATAATGGCCAATTTAGCTTTCTCCAAAGTTTTCATATCTGATACATGATGATCTATAATAATGTAGGGAATATTATTGTTCTCTATGTAATGTTTAAGATTTGAAATTTGATCGAGTGAACTTACATCCACTAAAATGAATAAGTCAGATTCTGGAAGTTCCATGATAGGATTGATATTAAGATACTCCAGAAGTGGATTTGAAATTGAATTTATGGATTCTGGTACATATATTTTAGCAATTATCTCAAAAGATTTAAGAATGGAAAATAATGCATAAGCAGCACCTAGGCTATCTGGATCAGCATTTGGATGGCAAACTATGGTAATATGCTTGAAATTTTTAATTAAGCTTAAGAAGTCTGACAAGGAATTTTTCCTCTTATGAATTTGTCAATCTCTGAGAGAGCTATATCACTGGCTTCCTCAACAATTCTCTCAATATCAATATTCTCCATAGGTAATACATCAATAAATATATCCACTGTGAAGGAGAGATCCTCATATATTATTGATATCTCAATACTCTTCAAAAACTTGGGATCTATTCTGGAGTAAATGTATCTTCTAGCAATATTCTCTCCAATCTCACAAGCTTCTCTTATTATCTCAAGAGGAAGAGACAAAACTTATCACGATCCAGTAAATGTGCCTGAGAGGCTTGCCTGTATAGACTTTCTTAATTCCTCAAGCTGTTGCCTAAGGCGTTGCTCTTGCTTTTCTATTGTTTTTATTCTTAAATCAAGTTCCTCCTTTCTCTCATTTAATTCTGATATAACTTTGTTTTTTTCAGTCTTGAAAAGAAGTGTTCCAACTGACTTATAGATTGTAGTATCCTCAGGAAGATTGGAGCACTCTTGAAGTGCTCTTTCAATCTCCTTAAGCTCCATTTCAAATTGCTGCTTTCTTAGAAGAAGTGCTTTATATTGCTCTTGCTGTTCTTGTAAACGTATAAGTTGATTTTGTAATTGAGGAGGTAATTGCTTAGACATAATTTGATTCACCTTTAAACATTATTTAGCATATTAGCTTTTATTTGTTTTGGAGTTCATGAGAAGAATCTCTAAAGATGAATTAATCCAACGTAAATATGAGTTCAAAATGGCTCTAAGCCCTGGCATTGTTTTGGCCCGTATATAAAGATATAGATTTTGTCCTTCTCTTCTAATAGAAATTCTAGTGGATTTACTCTTTGTTGTTCTTACTTCTGGTACTAAAACTTTGTATAGACTATCTGCAATTTTTTCGCTCGTGGTTTCTATTACTAATGTGGATGAAATGGGAAATTTCTCATCCTTCAAAATACATCACTTTTTCATTAATTGAATATCCACTTAAAATTATTCTTGGACCACATAATAAATTTGTCTCACTTTCAATAAAGTTCAATTCAACATATTTGTTCTTGATTATTTTCAACTCAGTAAATGGTCTATTAATGGATGGAATTTCTGGAATAGCTTTTTTGATTATTGAATATAATTCACAAAGCTCAGTATCCTCTGGAGGAATTACATTTAGATAGTAATCCTTCGTAGACTTAGGAAATATACCCTTAAGCTCCCTCTTCAAGCTTATGCCTCTTATTATAATAGAGCCTATGCTTTTTGATTCAAATTTTTCGATATTATAAAAAGATATTTCACCAGGATTACCATGTTTTGAGCTAACTAACCATATCCTCTCAACACCCAATATATGAGCATAACTAAAGAGCGAGGGTAGATTCATTTTGCCACGAGTATGATAGTAGAAAATAGAGGAAGTTGATGCTAAATCCTTACAAAATGTTCTAATTCTAGGAGAGGGTCTTAATGATGTAGAAATTAAAACTTTCATATTATTCCTTTCTTAATGCTTTCAGCTCCTCTGGAAGAAGTGTCTTACCCATAATGGTCTGAGCTATGTAAGCACCTCCAGCAAACTCTATACCACAAAATTTACAGAGCCAAATTCCAACAGCATCTCTCTTTAAGGTATTAATAGATTTGCACTTCGGACATCTCTGATCCTTGCTCTTTAATTTTATTGCAACATATCTCTTTCTAAGCGTTGATCCGTATCTTGGACCAAAGCTTCCCGCAGGGCCAACGAATTTCGTCTTTCCCATTATTCACCACCACTTAGGACTATTTTCCGCAACTCCTGACTTTTAACCTTAGCGATTTCTACAGCTCTCATTAATTCCTCAGGAGTTAGAATACCGGGACCACCTTTTTGCATAGCACATATATGCTCCTGACCATTTTTTTCAACAAAAGCCACACTTATTCTGCAATCCATAACTTCCTCCTCATCAAGTGATGGATCCACAAAGAGTTTATCGCCAATTTTCGCTAAAGTGATTGTTATAGGAAGGTTAGAAATTGGTAATGGAACATATTCATTTAAAACCTTTACTTCATTTTCAATAACTTCCGTCCTTGGCATCTTTGTTGTCATCAACGCACATAGGCTTGCTAGAGCTGAGGCATCAATTAAATTACCACAATGATCTAATATGAATATATCCACCCAAACAATCCAAACTTTCTTGCCAGGAATGATGCAAAGCCTTTGAGTATTTATCATCTTTGCGCCACGAAATGCTCTATCCACGATTCTGGCTAGCTCTATAGCTCTCTCATCGGGAGGGCCAGATTCAAATGTTGGAGAGGCCAATGGTAGAAATTCTGCATTTACAGAGATAACTCCTTCATTCGGTATATCGGGAAAGGGATCTCCTATTTCAAATTTTATTCCTGCAATAACGTAAGTATCTCCAAGCTTAACTGTGGCTGAGCCCTCAGCTTTATCTAAAACATTTGTTCTAATTTCCAATTTTCTCATATCTGTCAATCCACGGCCATCTATTCTTTTACCACTCTCTGCAAGCGCCATTATGTGTCTTTTCTTAATTGATGGAACAATATTAGACATTTTCCAACCCCACCTTAATTTCCTTGAAATATGATTCCAGCGTCTCTCTCTGCTTTTTATAAACTTCCATACAACCCTTCTTTGCTAATTCAAAAGCTTTTTTGAATTCCTCATATGTTAACATTCCATCCATTTGTATCAAAGTAATTACATTCTTTGATGGCATTATAGCAATTGGCATATCAGCGGATCCATGTTTATCTTCCTCATCCTTAACATCAAGTACTATTTGATCTTCAACTTTTGCCACTGCAATACTTGATACTAAATCTCGCATGGGGATGCCTGCATCTGCAAGAGCCAAGGATGCCGCAGATATAGTAGCACATCTAGTACTACCATCAGCTTGAAGCACTTCGGCAAATATATCAATCGTAGTCCTTGGGAACATCTCCACAAAAATTGCCGGTTCAAGAGCCTCACGTATTACCTTAGATAATTCAATCTCTCTACGTGAAGGGGCAGGAGATTTTCTCTCTTCTACAGAGAAGGGAGCCATATGATAGCGAGCTTGTACTATACATCTATCTGGTACTGCAAGATGTTTTGGATGAGCTTCTCTTGGACCATATACACCAACAAGTATCTTTGTTTTTCCCCATTCTACATAAGCAGATCCATCTGCATTCTTCAAAACGCCAATTTTAAATCTTATTGGTCTAATTTCATCTAAACGCCGACCATCAATACGCAATCCATCCTCAGATATCAATTTTCTTATTCCCATGCTAACTACCTCCTTTTCATTAGAAACTCATGAATTCTATCAGTTAAACCACTTATATGAGCTTCCAACTCTATTTTCTTTATAGCTTCTGCAACTAAGATTTCATTTTCCCTAGACTTCCCACTTATTAAAATTCTACCATTCTTTCCAACATATATTTGACAACCAGATTCCTTCTTTAATAAGCTTATCATTGATCCCTTTTTCCCAATAATTCTAGGGACTCTTGTTGGATTTACTTCAACAATCATTCCCTTCTGAATCTTACCCAAACCTTGTCCCTTTGCATTAAGTAGAGGATTTTTTGTTCTATCAAATGAAGTTACCTTAGCCATCACCATCTCACCTACATCCAAGAAGCTACGAATATCCTCCTTCATTACATTAAGAGGTTTTGAGAGATATTCCTTAGCAAATAGAATAGCATTCCAAGGTGCTCTTATGTCTAATATCCATGCTGTTGGAATAACATCAATAATTTTACCTATAACAATATCTCCAATTGAAGGAATATAAAATCCCTTTAGGGGGATTACAGTAATTACATTATTTCTCAGTTCTGCTAATCCAACTATTGTGGAATAAAATTTGTTGTCTTCTCTATAGACGTTATCTCCTGCTTCATATTTTCCTTCAGCCAATAGGTGTCCAGGGCCAACTATTTGTCTTGAAGTGAAGTTGATTGTAATAATTTATCACCTCATGTTCTCTTTACTATGCTTATCTCTATATCGCCCCTTGTTATTTCATTTAATCGATCTATAACTGATTGTTGAATCCCTGCAGGAATTACAATCTCACCTTTCCAAGATCCATCAGAAAGCCACTCAGATTTTGTCAAATCCCCTGTTTTTGATAAGTAATCTTTGACCTTGCTTGCACGCTCCTTTTTTGTATGAACTGAAATAGTAACTTGACTTACTTTTAATGGTAGTACTGTTCTCAATGCCTTTATCACCTCTTGAGCTTGCTCCTCCACAGGCTTAAATGGATCAATGCTTATTCTAATGTTTTCTATAGCATTCTCAATTCTAATAGGAGGATGTGGCAATCCAGTCTGAGGATCTACACAATTTCTAGCAATAAAAGCAACTATCTGCTTTCTTTTATTCTCAATCATTTGTCTTCGTTGTTCTGTTGTTAACTGAAGTTCTCCTCTTTTTATTATTGCAGTTGCTACTGTTTTCAAGTCTGCTGTACCAAAATTTTTAATAATTGCTTCCTCTGAGGCTTTCTCTCCTTTTTTCGCATCCTTATAGACTATTTCACTTATAAGCAATTCCTTAAGGTCTACTTCTTTTCCACTCTTCAAAGCCCAAGCCAAATCAGGATCTACTAATATTTCGAAATGCTCCTTTCCAATGGTCAGCCTAGCTATTACTTTTTCCTTGGGCATTCTAAGTCGCCTTTAATTCATCAATATATTTGCTTAGATTTTTCGAAGGAAGAATCTCAAATTTCCCAGTATCTTTTCTTGCAATTGCCATTTCCACTCTTGTTGAATCAATACCTCCTTCTATTACCATAGCCAATGCTTTCAAGGCTAGAGGTATTGCATTCTCCAGGTTTATATTCACATTATAGTTTTTCTCAAAAAACTCAGTAACTGTTTGACTGCCAGCACCTATAGAGACTGCATAGTATCCAGCATATGCTCCACTCGGCTCTGTCATGAATAGCCTTGGTCCAAATTTATCTACTCCTGCTATCAGAAGCGCTACACCAAATGGACGAACACCTGCATGTTGAGTATAGAGTTGTTTAATGCTACTTATTTTCCTAGTAAGAGCCTCTATATCAATAATTTCATCATATAATAGACGATTTATCTGAGCCTCCTGTCTAGCACTTTCTATCAATATCCTTGCATCTGAAGAAAGCCCTGCAAAGGTTGCACCTACATGCTCGTCTATTCTCAAAATTTTTTCCATCGAGGATGGATCAATCAATGGACTTATCTTTTTCTTCTCTACTGCAATTACAACACCATCAATGCATCTTATGCCTAGTGCAGTCCAACCTCTTCTAACAGCCTCAAGAGCATATTCTACTTGAAATAGTCTTCCATCTGGAGAAAATATTGTAATTGCACGATCATAGCCCATACCTGGAGGTGTAAACATTATATCCACCTACATTAACATTTATATCTACATAATAATATATTTTGTCAGTAAAAAATAAAACTATGATTATATGCTTTTCGCACATCATTTAACTTTGATTCTTTCAAAGAGTTCAGGGATGAATTTCTTAACAAGCTGAAGCATCTCCTCATCCTGTATAGAAAGAACATTTTCATCCTCAAATCGTTTCAATACTTCTTGATATATCTTTATGACTCTTGGATCATCCTTAGTAAGTTTTTCATTATTTTTCAATTTGAAATGATGGTTTATCCAGAATGCAATTCCTGCTGCTCCAGAATAGGGAGTTATCGATATTCCTGGAGGTACGCCCAACAATTTTTCAGTATCAAAAGGCAAGTACATTTCAATATTCTTAAGAGTGCCATCAGCATGTATTCCAGCCCTCGTCACATTAAAGTTGCTCCCAACTATTGGATAATAAGTTGGAATTCTATATCCTATTACATTTCTATAGTAATCTGCCATCTCTGTTATTGCAAGAGTATTCATACCATCAAGATCACCCTTTATTGCAGCATATATAAATACCATGGCCTCCAAAGGAACATTGCCAGCCCTCTCTCCTATTCCAAGCATAGTTGTATTATTAAGAGAAGCCCCATAGAGCCAAGCAGCTGTAGCATTTGCAACACCCATATGAAAGTCATTATGACCATGAAATTCAAGCCATTCTGCTGGAACACCTGCAATATGACGAAGAACCCAAATTATCTTCGGAATACTCCTTGGTAAAGCCGATTCAGGCCATGGTAAGCCCAAACCAAGAGTGTCTGGTATTCTAACTTTAACTGGCAATCCATACTTATCGGAGAGTTTCATGAGGCTTCTAGCAAAAGGAACTACTACGCCCAATATATTAGCTCTAGTACAATCCTCAATATGTGCTCTCATTACTATACCAGACTTCAATCCTTCCTCTATTACCTCTAGATATTTTGAGAGAACTTGAGATCTACTAAGCCCTTTAAATTTATAGAATATATGGTAATCTGAAATTGATGCCAACATTCCAACTTCTTCCAATTTTTCTTCCTTCACAAGTCTTAGATCTTCCATACTGGCTCTTATCCAACCACTTATAGTGGGATGTTTTAAACCAAGAGAGCGTATTTGTCGCAATGCCTCTCTATCACGCTTTGTATATAGGAAGAACTCACTCATCAAAATCTTACCCTTTGGCCCTCCAATTTTATTCAAATATTTGTACAATTGAACGATTTGTTCAACAGTATATGGTTCTATTGCCTGTTGACCATCTCTGAAGGAAGTATCTGTTATCCATAGCTCCTTAGGAATATCTTGAGGTACTATAATCCCATCCCATAGCATCCTTGGTGGTGAAGTGAATGGGAATAATTCTTTATAAAGCTTTGGTTCAGACGAGTCTACTACTTCATAATCAGGATAGTCTAAACATTCCCTATTTATTGTTCTAATTAGTTCATTATCTGGTTTCAATTTGCTTACACCTTTTTTTACAAAGTAAAGATAATAAATGCCAAAAGCTTTTTAAATTTATCTGATTAAATGATTTAAAAAATTAAAAAATTAATGTGAAGTATTTGAATAATGTTCAAAAATAATTTCGGAAATTTTAAAATTATCTGTAAAATTTAAATTGAAGTAGGCAAAGTCTTAATTTACTTTATTAAAATAGAATGGGCTCAGACGGGCATTTCTCAACATATAGATTCTGATTGACTGGGACGGCTTCCTCATCACCCAATTAATTAAATAGAGAGTTCACTTTTATTTTTTCCTTTAATTTTTTAATTGTTCCTGAAGTTTTTATAGATGATATAGAAAATCTTTTCGATTGAATTAAAATTCTTGGTTTGGAGGATCTCTTGAATTGTTCCTTGAATTGTTCCCAAGATTTATGATCAATTTTCACTATAATAAAAGGCCATTTTTTAAATGTGATTTTAATTTTATGTGGAAGAAGAATGGCCCTTATATAAAAGAGAAATTCCTCTTCATCTATCTGACCAGATATTTTAAATAAGATATATCTCGAGCGATATAATTTCATTAAACTCACTATAATTTCTGTAGAACTTCCATGGGATTTGATACACTTATCTTAACCTTTATAACATCATCAGACAGTGATAGTCGCAATATTCCATTATATGCAGCTTGCTTATCAAGCCTTAAGAATATAAAGTTCTCATCTGAGTATAAAGATGGATTATTTTTTATGAGAGAGATGTTAATTTTTGAAAGTGAGTTTATTATATATTTGAAAATCTCTGAAGCTAATTCAGAAGTTTTAAAATTTATGCTCAATAATAAAATAGGATTTCCATGATGACCTTTTGCTGAAACTTTTGTAATTTCACATAATGCTCTTAGATTCTCTGGAATCAAATTAAGCATAGCAATCTTTACTTTTTCAAAATCCTCTGTAGCATGAACTATTGTACTTATAGAAATTGAGTTTATCATTTTTCTAGCGCTTTCTCCTACTTCCTTTTACATAGAGGCCACGACTTTTTCGACCAGCTGGTGTTAATCCTCTGAAGACTCGACTTCTTTGAGAAGGATTTGTAATCCATGCTAAATCCTTATCAGATTTTATTGAAGGATGATTAGGATCTACAAGTATTACCTCATACCAAGAAAAGCGCCCATCAGAGGCAACCCAATAACTTGCAAGAACATTCATATTGGGATATTTTCTAGCTGCTCTCTCCTCAGCAATCCATTGAAGGCTTTTTTTAGATGGATGTATTATTCCCATACGTTTTGGACGGCGTCCACTATTAGGTCTACTTACATTCATTAAGCCCCTTCTAATTCTAACTCTTACTACTATTATTCCTTGCTTAGCCTTATATCCTAAGGTTCTAGCTCGATTTAATCTTGTAGGGCGATCTATTCTCACAACAGAAGGTTCCTTCCTCCATTTAATTAGCCTTATTAGACGTAGCTTTCCAGCAATTCCCTCTGTTGGCTTTTTCCAAATCTCTGCCATGTACTTATATATAGACATTCCCATCCCATCCACAAAGTCTAGCGACCAAACAATTTTATAATGTTTTCGGCCATAATCTTTGCTCCTTCTGCTTGAGCTTCATAAGTCTGAGCTCCAATATGAGGCGTAGTTATCACATTTGGGAGTTGTATTAATTCCTTTTCCCATGGCTCCTTTGGTGGTTCATTTTCAAAAACATCAAGGGCTGCTCCAGCTAATTTTCCACTTTTTAGAGCTTCCAATAGATCCTTGGTATTAATAATTTCACCTCTTGAAGTATTAATAATATAGGCTCCAGTTCGCATTAGTGCTATTGTGCTACTATTTATCAAATGCTTAGTATCTTTTGTTAAGGGCACATGTAATGATATAATATCAGATAATCTTAGCAATTCCTCAAGAGAGGAAGCTCTTGTCACTTTCATTCTTTCCAAGCTCTCTTGATCCATGAAAATATCATATACTATGACTTTCATGCCAAAGGCTTTAGCTCTTTCAGCCACAGCCTTTCCAATCCTTCCAAATCCTATTATGCCAAGAGTTTTGTTGAAAAGTTCATTTCCATAGAACGATTTCTTTTCCCATAATCCTTTTTTCATTGATTCAATGGCACGATAAGTTCCACGTAAAAGATTTAAAATTAATGAGATTGTAAGTTCAGCTACAGCTATAGTGGACATTTGTGGAGTATTAATCACTTTTATTCCTCTTCTCTCAGCAGCTTCCACATCAATATTATCCAATCCAACGCCTACTCTTCCTATAAGTTTCAAATTAGTGGCATTTTCGATTATATCCCTTGTAACCTTAATCCTTCCTCTAACTATTAGTATATCATAATTGTTAATTATTTTTTTCAAATCCTCATTAGTTATATTGGGCTTCTCTTCAACTTCAAATCCAGCTTTCTTCAATTTTTCTGAGCACTCCTCATGGACTTCATCAGCTATTAATATTTTCATAACAAACCCCCAAATTCTTATATTAAAACCATATTAAGTAAATATAAAAATAATGGTGCTTAATTAATGATATCAGGTATAATTGGAAAGACGAACGTAGGAAAATCAACTTTCTTTTCAGCGCTAACTCTATTATCAGTAAAGATAAGCAATGTGCCTTTCACAACAATAGAGCCTAACAAAGGAGTTACAAACATAAGAGTGCGTTGTGTGTGTAGAGATTTCTCTGTAAAGGATAATCCAATGAACTCTTTATGTATAAATGGTATTAGGTGGGTTCCAATTGAGATAATTGATGTGGCTGGGCTTGTGCCAGGAGCACATAAAGGCAAGGGTTTGGGGAATAAATTTTTAGATGATTTAAGACAAGTGGATGGTTTTATTCATGTAGTGGATGCAGCAGGCTCTACAGATATAAGCGGAAATCCCTGTGAAATTGGAAAGGGTGATCCAGTTGAGGATATAAAGTTCGTAGAGAATGAAATAACAATGTGGATTTTCCAAATATTGAAAAAAGATTGGGATAAGCTTGTTAAGAGAGTTTTACAAGTAAAAGAGGATCCTGTATCTGTGCTTTATGAAAGATTAGCTGGATTAATGATTGATAAGAAGTTTATAACTTCTGTTTTGAAGGGTGATGCTATATTTGAAAAAAATCTGGATAAGTGGTCTGATCAAGATATTCTAGAATTTGTGAATAGGCTTAGAAGAATTTCAAAACCTATGGTGATTGCAGCTAATAAAATAGACATACCAAAGGCTGAAGAAAATATAGAAAGACTAAGAAATACATTCAAGGAATATTCAATAATACCTTGTTCTGCTGAGGCTGAGCTTCTATTAAGATTGGCAGCAAAGAAGGGAATAATAAACTATATGCCAGGTGATTCTACCTTTGAAATAATTAGGGGGGAGGCGCTTACAGATAAGCAAAGAAATGCACTAATGAAAGTCAGAGATGTATTAATGAGTTGGGGAAGCACTGGAGTTCAGCAAGCCATAGAGACGCTTTATAGGAAGGAGCTTAAAATGATTGCAGTATTTCCAGTGGAAAATGCTACAAAGCTTACAGATCATAAAGGAAATGTACTACCAGATGTAATTCTTCTACAAGAGGGTTCAACTGCAATTGATTTAGCTTATAAAATTCATAGCGATTTAGGAAAGAACTTCATTTTTGCGATAAATGTTAAGACAGGACAGAGGATTGGTGAGAATTATATATTGAAGGATGGAGATGTAATAAAAATTGTAGCTGGTAAATGAATTTTAATCTCTACCAAAGGCTCTGAAATAATATCCCGGCTTCCTCTTCTTTCCAAATGATCTAACACCCTTTTTACGAATCCTAGTTCTAAGAGCTTCAGCATACTCCTTCGAAATTTCTCCTCTTTTTTCAAGAAAGTCAATTATTTCAATAGCTTCCTCATTACTATCACATCTTCTAATGAAGTCGATGACTGTAGGCTCATAGCCACGACTTCTATCTATTTTCATTGTAATTTTCTCTTCAAGAGATGCTTCTTCAATTTCTCTCATTAAGTTGGGAAAGGCTTTTCTTAACTCCTCCCTTTTATATTCCCTCATTATAGACCTTTTATATTCCCTCATTATAGATCTCCTATTGCTCTTATGAATTCACTTCTCAAGATCTCTGTCGGTGTTGGCATTTTTATTTCTTCCCATGGTAATGGTAAATCCAAGGATTTTGGCTCATATAACTTTTCTGGATTTTTATTAAAGCTCTTGAGTACTCTTCTCCAGCTTCCTAAACTTTCAGATCCTCTTATAGCAATATCATCTATAAGAGCTTTAATTATCTTCGAGGCTTCTAATCCAGCTGTTGAAAGATAAGCTTGAATATTACACCATCTATAATCTAAGGATTCCACTCTTCTTATCCCCAAAGAGGAAGCCTTTCTTTGAATAATGTTCACTCTTCTCTCATAATCTTTCCTTGAAATTAAAGGAAGCCACTGAAATGGTGTATTGGCCTTTGGAATTAATGGATTTATAGATATATGAATTGAGGATGGATTAAAGCCTAAAGAGATGATTTTAGAAAGCATTATATCAAATCCCTCAAGATCTTCATCCCTCTCTCCTGGTATCCCTATCATGAAATAAAGTTTCAAAGATTTGATTCCAGCTCTATGCGCTTTATATATCATAGAATAGAATTGATCATTCTCAAATTTTTTATTAATCACTTCTCTTAATCTCTCTGATGGAGTCTCGGGCGCTATTGTAAGAGTCCTCTGTCCACCAGAGGCCATAAGCCTCATAAGCTCTTCATCCATATCATAAACTCTCAATGATGGAACAGAAAAGGAAATTCCTCTATCCATTAGATAGGATAGTATGTCCTTTATTTCTGGATGATCTAATAAAGCTGAACTTATGCAACAAATACGCTTAACATTAGTAAGGAGAAGGCCTTCCTCAATTATATTTTTAATGGTACTTACAGATCTATCTCTCTTTGGAGAGAAAAGAAAAGTCTCTAAACAAAATCTACATCTCCTATTACAACCTCTACTTATCTCCAATAGAAATGACGATAGAAATCCTATTTCTTCCTCTGAGATTATTTGTCTAAGTGAATGAGGGGAGGAGTTCAAATCTCTTACGGAAATTTTCTCAGTAGGTTTTCCTAATTGATAAATTCCAGGGAGCTCTGGTTCATGAGATTTTACATCTTTCTCCATTAAAAAGTTCAAAAAATCGTCCAAAATAGGTTCAACTTCCCCAATTATAAATAAATCTATGAATGGTGCCATTGGGATTGGATTTGCTGATATGGAAGGACCTCCTGCAATTACTATTGGATGAGAGCGATTCTTCGATTCCAAGGGTATTCCAGAAGATCTAAGCATATCCAGCGATCTAATATAATCCATTTCATGCTGAAGAGAGAAGCCTATAACATCAAAATAACTGAGTGGCATTCCAGACTCTAAACTTCTTGGAGGAGAGCCATAATTAGAGAAGAAGAAACGCTCACAAAGGGCATCCTCTCTTTGATTTATGAGCTCATATAGTAGGCGAATTGCAAGATTGCTCATTCCAACACTATATAAATTTGGATAGACTAATGCGAACTTCAATTTAACACTTCTATGATCCTTTTTGACAATATTTCTCTCTTTCATTTCTCTCTAAATTCCAATTCAAATTTTTGAAAGACAAATGAATTTTGTGGAACATCCTTATAAACTGCAGTATGAGGGGCAATCCAACTATTTGGCCCTATCTTCACTCCAGGATATATGCTCACATTAATTCCAGTTTTCACATTATCACCAATGAATGCCCCTAGCTTTCTCCTTCCACTATTCACTTTCTCCCCTTTAATTGTAACTTTTATTGAGGCTTCATCAAATCTAAGATTTGAGATTATAGTTCCAGCGCCTATATTACATCCAGCTCCAATAATACTATCACCAATATAGGAAAGATGGCCTATATGAGTATTCTCCATTATTATGCTAGCCTTAACTTCACAAGCATTTCCTATTCTTACATTTTGACATAGATATGTATATGGTCGAATATAACAGTTTGGGCCAATTATACACCCTTTAGATATCCATACTGGGCCTTCTATGTATGATCCAGAAAGAATATGAGCGCCTTCTTCAATTACAACATTGCCCAATATATGAGCGCCTTCTTCAACCATTCCAAGAATTCTTCTCTCTTTAATCAGTTTATCCATTAAAATTCTATTTGCCTCGAGTATATCCCATGGTCTTCCTACATCTATCCACTCATCCTCCTTAGCTTTGACAATAAGCATTTTGAATCCACTGTCCATAGCAGCATTGATTGCATCAGTAAGCTCAATCTCTCCTCTATTGGATTTTGGCGTTCTTTCTAAGAAATCAAAAATTTCTGGCTTAAGTATATATATTCCACCGTTAATTAGATTGGGGCCTTCTATATTGGGCTTCTCCTCAATTCTTAATAATAAATTGTTCTTTATTGATAGCACTCCAAACTCTTTAGCATTTCTAACAGGAACTGCAAGTATAGCACCAAAGTAGGATTTATTAAATAGAGAAATCATATCATGAAGAATGGAAGGATGAAATGCAAGATCTCCATATATGACCAGAAAGGGATCGTCCTTAAGCAAATTCCTACATGAAAGTAAAGCCTCTCCTGTTCCTCCAAGGGATGGTTGTTCCAAATATCCTATTTTAATACCAAATTTAGATCCATCACCTAAATGAGCCTTTATAGATTCTCCCATGTATTTTATAACAATTATTATTTCATTCACATTTATTTCTTTCAGAGCATTAATTATATGTTCAATTAAAGTGGCTCCAGCAATTGGAATCATATGCTTAGGACGTGTGATTGTAAAAGGTTCAAGCCTAATTCCTTTACCAGCCGCAAGAATTACAGCCTTCGTAGTCATGCCTCCATTGAATCAAATATAATTTTACGCAATGAGGAGATAAGATTTTTTGCTCTCTCTTCATTTGGAGACTCCACAGTTATCCTTATTATTGGCTCTGTTCCTGAGGCTCTGATAAGAGCCCAAGTATAATCATCCCAGGAAATTCTAATTCCATCTATATAAGATATTTCAGCATCAGAATATAATTCATTAATCTTTGGCTTTAATCTATTAATTAAATTCAATTTATCATAACATTTAATCTTTGATCTTTCTATGAAAAAGCTTGGAATTCCCATCATTAATTCAGAGGCTCTTATATCCTCTGAGTCTAAAAAATTCAAAAGAATTATTGAAGATAATACACCATCAGGACACTTCAGTATTTTCGGAAAGATCCATGCACCACAGCTCTCTCCTCCAAAGGAGGCATCTCTCTTGAGAGCTTCTTCAACCACGTATGGATCTCCAACTTTGGTTCTATATACAATACCACCTAATGGTTTAATTAGAAAATCTATAATGGATGATGAATCCACATTAGTTACAATCGGTCCACCAAATTTCTTCACAAAATACTTAGCCACTTGAGCTAAAGTAATATCTTGAGGGATCACATTACCCTTTTCATCAATTACTACTAATCGATCTCCATCACCATCATAGGCAAAGCCTATATCCAATGATTTCCTCTTCACAAACTCACATGTCTCTCTTAAGGACTCCTCATTCGGCTCTGGTCCTCTTCCTGGAAATCTTCCATCTGGATCCAAGTTTATAGCATGTACCTCATGATTGCCAAGGCGAAATACAAGTGGAGCTGTCAATGAAGTTGTTCCATTACCAGGATCAATGCAGATTCTCCACTTCTTCCTTGTATTAAACTTTGATACCAACATCTCTACGTATTCATAAAATCCACAACCATCTATTCTAGATCCTAAAGAGTCCCAATTTGCATAATTTGGCTCAGAATAAATCAAGAGTTCATAGAAGGATGGTAAGGCTGGTTTTCCAGTATTATCAAATATTTTTATTCCATTATATTCAGGTGGATTGTGACTAGCAGTTATAGCAATTCCACCGGAATAGTATTGAGAATAAAATGCAATTGCTGGTGTAGGAAGCATGCCCATAAATATAGAATTAGAGCCACTAGCGCAAATACCATTAATAATAGCATTTGCTAATAGAGGAGAGGTTAATCTAACATCGTGACCTATAACATAATTTCCTCTTTTCCAATTGGAAATATTTGCGCCCACTTTAATACATAATTCCAATGAAACTTCTTTAATTGCTATTCCTCTAATTCCAGATGAGCTTATTA